>CAJJZM010000044.1:0-14347 GCA_905197595.1 uncultured Collinsella sp. | reverse complement strand
AAGGACATCGACGATGCCATCAGCCTGCAAAAGCTGGAAAACGGCGGCTACGAGCTGGGCGTCCACATTGCAGACGTCAGCCATTACGTCCGCCCCGGCTCTGCGCTGGACAACGAGGCCTACGAGCGTGCCACCAGCATTTACTACGCCGACAAGGTCATCCCCATGCTGCCCACCCAGCTGTCCAACGGCATCTGCTCGCTGAATCCGCAGGAGGACCGCTTTGCCTTCTCCTGCCTGATGCGCCTGGACGAGCAGGGCAACATCCTGGGCTACAACTTCGTCAAGTCCGTCATCCGCAGCCGCGTCAAGGGTGTGTACAAGGAGATCAACGCCCTGCTGGAATCCATGGCCGCTGAAACTACCGAACCTGTTGAAGCCGACGAGGCCGCCGGACCGATCGATCCGGAGAAGCTGAACGCCCTGAAAGAGAAGTACGCCGAGGTACTGGAGCATCTGCCCATCATGGACGAGCTGTACCGCAAGCGCCTGGTGCTGCGCAAGCAGCGCGAGACGAGCGACGTCTTGGTGGTGGACGCCTCCAAGCACTTCGTGAAGGAGGGCAAGAACAACAAGCTGCGGGCAAGCGACATCAAGCGTATCGTCGACGCCGTGACAACGAACGCGACCGTCGACAAGTTCAGCCGCCTGGTTCCCATCGACGAGATCCGTGCCAACGATTACAACCTCAACATCCCACGCTACGTGGACTCGAGCGCGGCCGCCGAAAGCTGGGACGTGTACGCCACCATGTTCGGCGGCGTGCCGAAGGCCGAGGTCGACGCGCTCGAACGTTACTGGAAGGTATGGCCGAGCCTCAAAGGGCAACTCTACCGCGACGCAGGTGGATCGTGTCTTGCGCCCGCAACCGACGATGTTGCGCAAGTGGCAAAGGAAAATGCCGACGTCCGCGCCTTCTTGGGCGGCTACCGTAATGCGATAAGCCATTTACCGGCCACGCTGCGAAGCCGTTTGGTAGACGGCGCCGATGAAGTCGATACCGTGGCGGAGGAAGAGGCCATCGCGGCGCTTTTGAAAGACGCGCTGGCGGGTACAGCCCTGATCGACGGCTACGACGCCTACCAGGCGCTCGACGATGCCTGGGTGGGAATCTCCGGCGACCTGGAGGTCATCCAGACCGAGGGGAAAGGCGCTGTGCGCAAGGTGGACCCGAACATGGTGGTCAAGAAGAAGAACGGCAAAGACGTCGAGGTGCAGGACGGCTGGGCTGGCCGCATCCTGCCGTTTGAGCTTGTTCAAGAGCGCCTGCTTGCCGACGACGTCAATAAGATCGCTTCCCGCGATTCCCGCCTAAGCGAGATATCGCAGGAAGTAGACGAGATTCTCGAAAGCTTCGACGAGGAAGACAAGGGATCCTCTGCTGCTGTCAGCGACGAAGGTTCGTTTGTGGCGGCTGAGCTCAAGAAGGCTGTGAAGGCTATCGGAAAGCACCCTGAAAACGATTTCGAACAAGGTCTGGTTCGTGCGCAGAAGCTGCTCGATGAGGAGAAAAGCCTCAAGAAGGCGAACAAGGAAGCGAGAGCGGCTCTTGAGGAGACGACAAAGGAGGTCATCGAGGGCCTGACCGACGCCCAGTGCGAAGATCTGCTGGCCGCCAAGTGGATAGAGCCGCTGCAGGCCGAACTCCTGGCCCTTCCCGAAACCGTTGTGAGCGGCTTTATCGCGAAGGTAGCTGCGCTCAACGCCAAATACGCGACAACTTACTCGGACGTGTGCAACCAGATAGATGATGCAGAAAGCCAGCTGGCAGACATGCTGGGGCAGCTTACGGGCAACGAGTACGACATGGCGGGCATCGCCGAGCTGCGCAAGCTGCTGGGCGGTGAGTAGCATGGCAGAGAAGCAGAATGCCCCGGAAATCCGCTTCGAGGGATTCACTGACCCTTGGGAACAGCGTAAGTTGGGCAACTGTGGGACGACCTATGGTGGTTTGACCGGCAAAACCAAAGAGGATTTCGGTCACGGCAACGCAAGGTTCATCCCGTATACCAATGTCTTCGATAACCCACTGACGGACACGAAGCGGCTCGAGGCAGTCGAAATTGATTCGAGCCAAAACCAAGTTGCGTATGGTGACGTGTTCTTTACTGTGTCATCTGAAACGCCGGATGAAGTCGGAATGTCCTCTGTTTGGCTCTCTGACCAGGAAGATGTTTACCTCAACAGCTTCTGTTTTGGTTACAGGCAAGATTCAACGTTTGACCCGCATTACCTTGCTTATATGCTCAGGTCAAGTTCGGTGCGTTCTAATATCACTCTGCTGGCTCAGGGGATCTCTAGGTTCAACATCTCCAAAAACAAGGTGATGGAGTTGAGCGTTCCTGTTCCTTCTGCGGTAGAGCAGAAGCAGCTTGGCCAATACTTTACCAAGCTCGACTCCCTCATCACCCTTCATCAGCGTAAGCACGACAAGCTGTGCACGGTGAAGAGATCGATGCTCGACAAGATGTTTCCGAAACCCGGCGAGACCGAGCCCGAAATCCGCTTCAAGGGCTTCACTGACCCTTGGGAACAGCGTAAGTTGGGCGAGCTAGCCGACAGATACAAGGAGCTTGTGCCGACGCCGCGTAACGGCTACGTGCGCATGGGCGTGCGTAGCCATGCCAAAGGGACCTTTCTTACTGAGGTCGAACCTGGGCAGCAAATCGAGGAGCAGGAGCTGAGCAGAGTCAAGGCTGACAACCTTGTTGTGAACATCGTTTTCGCATGGGAGCATGCAGTCGCCATCACGTCTGCGGATGACACGAAAGCGCTGGTGTCGCACCGTTTTCCACAGTTCAGCTTCCACGATGACATGGAGCCAGGCTTCTTCCGCTACGCGATTCTTGACGAGGCGTTCAGGTGGCATCTGTGGCTCGCCTCTCCGAGCGGTGCTGGACGAAATAAAACCTTGAACGTTGGGACGATGCTCGAATACGAGTTTTCCGTCCCCAAGAAGGCCGAGCAGGCTAAGATTGCAGCTTTCTTAGATCGTCTCGACGACCTCATCACCCTTCATCAGCGTATGGGTCCCATCTTCTGCTTTTGCGCGCATGGATCAAGAACCAATTTCGCGTCCACTCTTCAAGGATAGCTTCGGATATTACGCTACCCGCGCCCCATCCCGAAAATGCTCATGTCGCCATCGGCGCCAGCTTCAGGCGTCTTCGGCACAGCCGAGGGCGCCTTCGTTTGCGGTTCTTCTTCCGCTGGTGCGTCTATCGGCTCGCTGAGCGCCAGGAAGAGCCTCATCACAAGCTCGAGCCTCTGCTGCAGAGAATCGCTCAACTCGCCGTAGGAGGCCGCCAGTTTCACCTCTTTGGCCAACTCCGCCATCGAGCCCCTCAGCGCCTTCTGCACGCTCACGGAGGGCTTCACCTCAACCTGGGTATCGGTGAGCTTGGCAATGATGTAGTCCTGCTTGCTCATGCCACTCCAGGCGGCCATCTCGTATATGAGCTTGTGCTCCTCGGGCGTGCAGCGGAACGCCATCGTCTTGCTGCGCTTACGGGCGCTGTTCTCGCATGGCATCTTTCTTACCCCCTCGCCCCGTCGAGGGCAGCGGCCATCTCATCCTGCTTCGTGGGGAACAGGTGTGCATATCGGTAGGTGATGTCCACCGCCTCGTGGCCCATGCGCTCGGCGATGGCCAGCGCGGAGAAACCCATCTCGATCAGCAGGCTCACGTGACTGTGGCGTATGTCGTGCACGCGGATGCGCTTCACGCCCGACGCCCTGCACCCGCGCTCCATCTCGTGGGCCAGGAAGTGCTTGGTAACGGCGAACAGGCGCTCGTCGGGGGCAACGTCGTCGCGCAACTCAATGAACTCGGCCATCTCGTCGCGCAGGAAGGCCGGCATGACGATCGTGCGCACCGATTTTGGAGTCTTGGGGTCGGTCACGGTGTCCACGCCGCGGAGGCTCTGGTATGACTTGTTGATGCGCAGCCGCGAGCTCTCCAGCATGAAGTCGGACGGCGTGAGCGCCAGGAGCTCGCCGCAGCGGATGCCCGTCCAGTAGAGCAGCTCGAAGGCGTGGAACGACAGCGGCTTGTCCATGACCGCCTCGCTGAACCTCAGGTACTCGTCCTTGGTCCAGAACTGCATCTCGCCGCCCTTCTTAGAGCCTATCTTGTCGACCCTGCGCACCGGGTCGTCGGTGAGGCCGTAGTAGCGCTCGGCGTGGTTGAAGATGGCGTTGAGCTGATTGTTCACCGTGCGCAGGTATGTCGGCGCCCAGGGCTTCCCGTCGGCGTCCCGGTGCTCGGTGAGCTCGTTTTGCCACCTGATGACGTCGATCGACCTCACGTCGCACATGCGCATTTCCCCGAAGAACGGCACGAGCTTGTCGTTGATGATGTACTCCTTGGTGATCCAGGTGTGCTCGCGTATGCGCGGCTTCACCTCGGAGGCGTACACCTCGACGAACTCGGAGAACGTCATGTCCATGGCCCCGCCGTGCAGGCTCTTGAACTGGCTCTCCCACACAGCGGCCTCAACCTCCGTTGAGAAGCCGCGCTTCGTCTTGTGGCGCTTCGAGCCGCGGGCGTCGCGGTAGTAGCACTGCACGTAGAACGTGCCGTTGTTGCCATCCTTGTACACGGGCATGTCAGTCCACCTCCGGGAAGTACAGGGCGTCGAAGACGTCGCTTCGAACGCGCCCGCGGATCACCACGCGCCCTCGCGCCTCCTGCTCGGCGTTTATCCTCCTGATCACCTCGTAGGCGCTGCCTTTCTTGATCCTCAGTAGCTCCGCGACCTCGTCGGCGTCCAGCATGTGCGGCCTCGGCGTCTTCGCCACCTTCTCGTCCATTGCTCCTCCAATCATTAGCGTACGGTTATGTACGGTTTACAGATTGAGAGTAAACGTACGGATATGTACTGTCAATAGAATTGCGTACATTTGCGTACGCTGATAAGATGTGCGGGTACGTATTTCCAGGAGGAGGGCGCATGTCCGTAGGCGAGAACATAAGGCGGTACCGCAAGTTGCGGGGCATGACGCAGGCGCAGCTCGCCGAGGCCGTCGGCCTGACCGAGGGGGCCGTGCGCCACTACGAAAGCGGCATCCGCGCCGTGAAGCCCGAGCTGCTCGAGACCATCGCCGATGCGCTCGGCGTGTCCGTCAACGCCCTCAAGGATTACGGCGTCGAGACCGCGGGCGACCTCATGTCGCTGCTCGTGCGGCTGGAGGACTCCTTCGGCATCGCGCCCGCAGCCGACGGCATGGGGCTCTCCCTTAACCCCAAGGCTCCGCACGCGCCCAAAGCCGCGATGGCGATCGAGCTGTGGGCCGAGAAGCGGGCTCAGCTCGAGAACGGCGAGATCGACGCCCGGGAATACGAGGACTGGAAAGCCTCACTGTAGCGGCTCTCCGCATTCCTCAATCAACGCAATCGAATCAGGACGGTGGACCAGGCGGTGAGCTCCGCTCGCACCTGCGTATGCTGAGTTTTTACTCCCCATTGCATGCCAAGGCATTTCCGGCATGTCCGGGGAGTAAATAACGCGGTGGTTTACATGGCGGTACACGGCAGTACGCCGCGGCATTTACCCTGATTACTCCTGTTTTCATTGAGACGGGAAGATTCTTTACTCCCCATTAACCACCTGGGGAAACGCCGCGCGAAGACCGCAAAAAAGCCCATTGAGTTCGATTTGAGTTTCACGGGCCTCGAAACGGCCCCGTTTCGCCCTCGGGGACAAAAACCGAGCGTCTACTCACTTGGAATAAATCTTTACTCCCGTTCCTCCGAATACCGCCGCGTGCTTTGCTGTCTTGAAACGCGGGGAGTAAATGGCGAAATCGCAGGTGAAAGGGAGTAAAACGGCGAAGAAAAAGCCTCCGTCCCAACTCGGGAACGGAGGCTCGATTATCGTATTTACTCACCAATGTCGCTGGCGGCTTTGTCGTGACTCTTGTACGAAACGAAACTCAGCGGCACAGTACGGCACTCAAAAGCGCAGGTCAAAGCCCTATCGACTTACTCCCACTCGATGGTCGCAGGCGGCTTGGACGTAATGTCGTAGCACACGCGGTTGGCGCCGGGGACCTCGGCCACGATGCGGCCGGAGATGCGGGCCAGGACGTCGTAGGGCAGCTTGGCCCAGTCAGCGGTCATGGCGTCGCTGGACTCGACGGCGCGAAGGATGATCGGGCGCTGGTAGGTGCGCTCGTCGCCCATAACGCCGACGGACTTGATGTCGGGCAGGACCGCGAAATACTGCCAGCAGCTGTGCTCGGAGTTGCGCTCGCCGGTCTGCTCAAACAGACGCTGGTTATAGGCGTCGAGCTCCTCGCGCACGATAGCGTCGGCATTCTTGAGGATCTCGAGCTTCTCCTTGTCGACCGCGCCGATGATGCGGATGGCCAGACCCGGGCCCGGGAAGGGCTGGCGGAACACAATATGACCCGGCAGGCCCAGCGCTAGGCCAAGCGCGCGGACCTCGTCCTTAAAGAAGTGGTCGAGCGGCTCAATGAGGTCGAAGTGCACGCCCTCGGGGAACGGGATCAGGTTGTGATGGCTCTTGATGGTGGCCGTCTTGCCACCCGTCTTGCGAGCGCCAGACTCGATGATGTCAGGGTAGATGGTGCCCTGAGCCAGGTACTTGACCGGCTTGCCATCGGTCTCGAGCTGCTGCGCCACGGCGAAGAACTCTTTCCAGAACTGCGTACCGATGATGCGGCGCTTCTCCTCGGGCTCGGTCACGCCGCCCAGAAGCTCGGCATAACGGTCCTCGGCGTGGACGTGAATAAAGTCGACGTCAAACTGCTTGGTGAAGACCTCCTCCACCTGCTCGGGCTCGCCTTTGCGCAGCAGACCGTGGTTGATGAACACGCAGGTCATCTGCTTGCCCACGGCGCGGGCGCCCAGCGCAGCCACGACGGAGGAGTCGACGCCACCGGACAGGGCCAGAATCACGCGGTCGTCGCCGACCTTCTCGCGGAACTCGGCCGTCATGGTCTCGACCAGGTTGTCCATGCTCCAGTTGGGCTCCAGGCCGCAGATCTCAAACAAGAAGTTGCTCAGCAGCTGCTGACCGTACTCGGAGTGCTTGACCTCGGGGTGGAACTGCGTGGTGAAAATCTTGCGCTCGACGCACTCCATGGCGGCAACCGGGCACACGTCGGTGCTGGCGGTAACGGTAAAGCCCTCGGGCACCTCGGACACGGCGTCGCGGTGGCTCATCCACACGGTCTGCTCCATGGGCGTGGAGTTAAAGAGCTTGGCGCCGGCAGTGCGCGTAATAGTGGCGCGGCCGTACTCGCCCACCTCGGAGTGACCGACCTTGCCGCCGAGCGTCACGGCCGTGATCTGATGGCCGTAGCAGAAGCCCAGGACGGGAAGGCCCAGGTCAAAGATGGCGGGATCGATGGACGGAGCGTCCTCGGCGTACACGGAGGCCGGGCCGCCGGAAAGGATGAGCGCAGAGGCGTTCATCTCGCGAATCTCATCGGCCGAGATGTCGCAGGGGACAATCTCGGAATACACGTTGAGGTCGCGGACGCGACGGGCAATGAGCTGACCGTACTGCGCACCAAAGTCGAGTACGAGGACCTTTGCGGAAGCCTTTTGATCCATGGTTTCCCCTCCTGTTGGCGGGGAGCCGGTGCCCACCCGCGTGAATGAACGAAAATAACTTTCATAGTGTACACGTTATATGGGGTTTCTCGTCCCTCGCAGCCATCAGCGCACGGCAAACGCACGACCTGGGCCCTATTTGACGGCGATTGAAGTGTTACCAAACGTTACAGATGATGTAATACGTTTGAACATTGGACGCCCTGTGCCACAATACTGCCGAACGACTCCGCCTCTGCGGCGGCAAATACGATAGGAATACCAGCATGAAGCGCATCCTTCTCATCGCCACGGGCGGCACCATCGCATCGACCGAGGACGGCAACGGCCTCTCCCCCGCCCTGACCGGTGAGGAGCTCGCCCAGAGCGTCCCCGAGATCTCGGGCCTCTGCGAGCTCGACGTCGTGCAGCCCATGAACATCGACAGCACCAATATGCGTCCCAGTGACTGGATGCGTATCCGCGACGTCATCGTCGAAGGCTATGCCGACCACGACGGCTTCGTGATTCTGCACGGCACCGACACCATGAGCTACACCGCGGCAGCGCTTTCCTACCTGATTCAGGACAGCCCCAAGCCCATCGTGCTCACCGGCTCGCAAAAGCCCATGGGCAACCCCTTTACCGACGCCAAGCTCAATCTGTACCAGAGCCTGCTCTATGCGCTCGACGAGCATTCGCACGACGTCTCGATCGTGTTTGGCGGCGTCGCCATTGCCGGCACGCGCGCCCGCAAGCAGCGCACCATGAGCTTTAACGCGTTCATTAGTGTCAACTATCCGCCCATTGCCTACATCCGCAACGACCGCATTGTGCGCAACGGGCTTCACGGCACTCACCAGAATGAGAATCCGGTTCGTTTCTACGACAGTATCGACCCGCGCGTGTTTGTCCTTAAGCTGACACCCGGCGTGAACCCGGGTATCCTGGACGCCCTTGCCGATAGCTACGACGCCATGATTCTGGAGACCTTTGGCATTGGCGGTATCCCCGAGTTTGGTGAGTCGGGCGAGTCATTCCAGGAGGCGATTTTCCGCTGGGTCGATTCGGGCCGTACTGTCGTTATGACCACGCAGGTCCCCGAAGAGGGCCTCGATTTGGGCGTTTATGAGGTCGGCCGTGCTTACGCGGATCATCCGGGCATTCTGCGCGGCGACGACATGACCACCGAGACGCTCGTGGCCAAGACCATGTGGGCACTCGGCCAGTCACGTGATGCGGCCGAGATTCAGCGCCTGTTCTACAGCCAAGTCAACCACGACCGCATCCCGATGGCGTAGCTAAAACAAAATCCGCCTCTTTGGGCCTTGTAGGGCACGTGATACCCCTCGGAACGTGCAAAAAGCGGAGTTTTCAGCATCCGCCCCTTCCGGGAACGTTAAAACCGCTGGCTGTAAATTGCCTTTCGACTCGAAAGACTCGTTCCGCGCGCTTGTTATTCCTCATATTATTGAATTTTGTGGATAATCCAAAACATTACGCGTCGTATTTGTGGCCCCGGCTGCCGTCAAATTATTGAGGGATGCTGAATACTCGCGTTTTTGCACGCCGCCGTCGGGGGGACCCGTTCAGCAAACGGCAAATCTAGCAAAAAAAGGCTACTCGATACCCTCGAGAAGCTCTGACACCGTCATGCCGAGTGCGGGCGCGATCTTAAATAGAACCTTGAGCGTGAAATTTGCCGTCCCATCTTCGATTCGGTCGAGGTAGGGTCGGCTGATTCCTGTCGCCACACAAAAATCAACCTTGGAGATACCAAGGTCTCTGCGTGTCTCTTCGACCCGCCTGCCAAGAATCTGTTTCGCACGTTCGTCCATGCAGCCGAGTTTGAAATGGAGCCGAACATAAACGTAAACTATAGTTTACGTTTTGCCGAATACACAGGAGTTTTCTATGTCGGGTTCTTCGGTCCGCACGTACCGAGCCACGCTTCGCACAAACAGCGCACCGCCCAAGCTCGTCGTCGTTGAAGCAGAATATCTTTCGCCCGATGAGCGCACAGCATTTGCATTGCTATCAAGTCGCGTCGCCGCCGTTCTGGTCCCTTGTCCGGCGCAAGGTGCGCTTGCCATCCAATGCCAAGCGCACAGCCGCTCGCTCAATCAGGCTGCCGTAATCGTAACCAGCCAGCGTGGCCTGCCCCTTCTCCTGGAAGCCGGCGTCGCGCTCGCCCTTCGCGGTGCCGGATACGAAAACGAGGCCGCCGCCGACATGGTCTTTCAACCACGATCGAGCGGCGGCCTCGCAGCAGCCATCGAATATGCTTGCAGGCTCGTTGCCTAAAGGCGCAAGCTAAAAGCCCAGGCCAAAGCCCATACCGGTAATCGCCGAATACATAAAGTAGACGTTGATTACGTTGAGAAATACACCCGTGATGCAACCGTTGCGCAGGTAGCGCTCGCACACGATGCGTGCCATGGCGGCGGAGTCATCGTTGTTTTTTGCCTGGCGTCCCGCCGTAAAGTACGTCGCCACGCTCAGCAGCAGATTGAGCACCGGCAACGCCAGCAGCTCGTAGCTCTTGCCCCAGCGCGTCGCCTCGCCGGCAGCATTAAACTTTGTTGCCACCTCGGGACCAATGTTGGGGATAACACACGCTGCGACCACCAGCGGAATCACCGCAAGTACGAGCAGCGCAATACCCATGTAGCCAGCTTTTTTGCCATATTTAAACATATGCGTCGTCCTTACACGTTAAAGCGGAAGTGCACGACGTCGCCATCGGCCATAACATAGTCCTTGCCCTCAATACGCAGCTTGCCGGCAGCCTTGGCGCCCTGCTCGCCACCGAGCTCGATGTAATCGTCGTAGCCAATGACCTCGGCCTTAATAAAGCCGCGCTCAAAGTCGGTGTGGATGACGCCGGCGGCCTGCGGGGCGGTCGCGCCCTGACGCACCGTCCAGGCCTTGACCTCCATCTCGCCGGCCGTAAAGAACGACTGCAGGCCGAGCAGCTTGTAGGCTGCCTGCGCGAGCACGTCCAGGCCGGGCTGCTCCAGGCCCAGGCTCTCCAGGTAGTCGGCAGCGTCCTCGGGATCGAGCTCGGAAAGCTCGGCCTCGATCTTGGCGCAGATCGGCAGCGGCTTGACACCGTCGATGGGTGCCAGGTCCTCGTTGAGCATGTCCTCGTCTACGTTGGCCACATACAGGATGGGCTTCATGGTGAGCAGGAACAGGCCCTTGGCAGCGGCGCGCTCCTCGTCGGTCATCTCCATGGATGCGGCGCGCTTGCCCTCGTTGAGCCAGGCAAGCAGACGCTTGGCAACCTCGAACTTGGGCATGAGCTCCTTGTCGCGCTTGGCCTCTTTCTCGAGCTTGGGCAGCTGCTTCTCGAGCGTGCCCATGTCGGCCAAGATGAGCTCGGTCATGATAGTGTCGGCATCGCCGGCGGGATCGACGAACTCGCCCGTGCGGCCCACCTCGCGCATAACGTTGGGGTCCTTAAAGTAGCGCACGACCTCGCAGATGGCGTCGGTCTCGCGGATGTTTGCCAAGAACTGGTTGCCCAGACCCTCGCCCTCGTTAGCGCCCTTCACCAGACCCGCGATGTCGACGAACTCGACCGTAGCCGGCACAATGCGGCCCGGGTTGACGATGTCGGCGAGCTTTTGCAGGCGGCTATCGGGCACATCGACGATACCCACGTTAGGGTCAATCGTGGCAAACGGGTAGTTGGCGGCAAGGCCGGTCTTTTTGGTAAGCGCGGTGAACAGCGTCGACTTGCCCACGTTGGGCAGGCCCACGATACCGATGGAAAGGGACACGACAGCTCCTTTTGGTACAGGTACTTCAAACTTCATAAGTATAGCGCCGCCGCAGCATCCGGGCGAATCCGGACACCACGACGGCGCAAATGAAGCAGAGATGCGTGAGGGTTCGAGACGGTAGTCCTTACTTAAGCTCGGGCCAGAAATCCTTGTTGGCCTCGATGAGCTCGTCCAGGATCTGCTTAGCAACGCTCGCCGAAGGAATGGTCTTGGAGAGCGTGAGTGCCTGCCAGAGCTTCTGGTAGCTGCCCTCGACCCAAGCCTGGACAACGAGCTTCTCGACGGAAACCTGCTGCTCCATCAGGCCCTTCTGGAACTGCGGGATCGGGCCCTGGCAGATCTTCTCAAAGCCGTTGGAACCAACGATGCAAGGCACCTCGACCATAGCCGTCGGGTCGAAGTTGGGCACAGCGCCATCGTTGGGGACGATCAGCAAGAAGCGCTCGAGCGTGTTCTCGGCCAGTGCGCAGGCAAGGTCGACGATGTAGTTGGCATGTACATCTGGCTCAAAGCCGCCGTCCTTGGCAGTACCCTTGGCGATGATGTCGCGGCAAGCGCCAAAGACCTTCTTCTCACGGCCATCCATAACCTCATTGGCGCGAGTGTAGTTGGGGTCAGACGTCTCGACGACATAGTCCGGGTACAGGTAATACTTGAGGTAGGTATTGGGAATCGTCTCGGGATCGACAGCATAGACATCCTTGGCCTTGCCGAAGGTGTGAATCCAGCTCTCCTCGACATGCTGCTCCTTGCCGGCCTCGTGCTCGATGCCGTCCAGGTAGCCGTTCTTAGCCATGTGCTCCTTAATCTGCGGCATGAGGTCGTTGCCGTCCTTGTCGTAGATCTTGCTCCACCAACCAAAGTGGTTGAGGCCGTAGTAGCTATACTGCAGCTCGCGACGATCCTTGATGCCGCACATACGGCTCATCTTATCCATGAGGTCGATCGGCATGTCGCAGATGTTGATGATGCGGCTGTTGGGGCGCAGTACGCGGCAAGCCTCGGCGACGATGGCCGCGGGGTTGGAGTAGTTGAGCATCCAGGCGTTGGGGCTGTACTTCTCCATGTAGTCGAGAATCTCGATGACACCACCGATGGAGCGCATGCCGTAGGCGATACCGCCGGCACCGCAGGTCTCTTGGCCAACGCAGCCGTACTTGAGAGGAATCTTCTCGTCGAGCTCACGCATGGCGTACAGGCCGACGCGGATGTGAGCAAGGACGAAGTCGGTCCCGGTGAATGCGGTTTCGGGGTCGGTGGTGTAGTTGAACTCAACCTCGGGGGCGTTCTCGTGGAAGTAGATCTCGCAGGCCTTGGCCACGGTCTCCTGGCGCTCGGCGTTGTTGTCGTAGAAGGTCACCTTGTTGACCGGGAAGCGGTCGCGCTCCTCAAGCAGCATCAGGGCAATGCCCGGAGTGAAGGTAGAGCCACCGCCGGCAATGGTCACGGCATAGTTTTTCTTGGACATGATGTCCTCCTCATTCTGGCCGCTTGCTCAATCCATCCCCGCACGCGGCCTGTACGGTTTGGAATTGTTACCTAGAAGTGGAGTTTTTTATCTCTAGAATCGGCCTTGCGGTGCATACCGGCTCTGCAAGGCCGATTGTTTCGATGGACGATGGTTTACAGAAGACTCTCGAACTTCAGAAGACTCTCGAACTTCTCGCGAACCTGCGGGACGGTAAGGCCGATGATGACCTGGATTGACTGACCTTGGACCACCAAGCCATGCGTACCGATCGCCTTGAAGGAAGCCTCGGGCGCAACGACGCTCTTGTCCTTGACGTTAACGCGCAGACGGGTAGCGCAGTTAGTTACATCGATGATGTTATCCATGCCACCGAGCAGATCGAGGATTTTCTCGGCAAGCACCAAGCGCTCATCATCTTTACTCTGGGCGACCGATTTGCCAGCAGCAGCACCGCCCTGCTTTTGCTTGTAGTCGGCCTTGGACTTGAGCTCGACCTCAACATCATCATCCTCGCGACCGGGGGTCTTAAAGTCGAACTTGACGATCAGGAAACGGAAGACCACGACCCAAAGGGCGGTAAAGCACAGACCGACAAGGATGGAGATGGCGTACTGCAGACCGTGTGCGGCCCAAAGGGGCAGCCAGTCCCACGAGAGCATCGAGATGATGCCGCCGTCAAAGATACCCACGACGCCAAGGAGGTTTTGAGCCATGCAGCCGAGCGCTCCGAGCACGCAGTGGACGACGAACAGGCCGGGCGCAATGAACAGGAAGGTGAAGTCAAGCGGCTCGGTAATACCGCAAAGCATAGCGGTAAGGGTGACCGGGATTAGCAGAGCCTTGACGCGCTGCTTGCGCTCGGGTTTGGCGGTCATATAAAACGCAATGGCGACGCCAAGCGAGCCGAAGACTTTAGTCCAACCAGGGCAGGTATAGGCAGCCCAGGGTGCGGCATCCTTAAGAGCAATGCTCGGATCGGCAGCCAATTGGGGCAGGATGTTGGCCCAAGCAGCAAAGATGCCGCCGTTGACCGCCGCGTTGTCGTAATAGAACGGCGTATAGATAAAGTGGTGCAGGCCCGTAGGAATCAGCACGCGCTCGAAGAACGCAAAGACGCCCACGCCAAACGTACCGGCGGAAAGGATGAATCCCTGGAAGGCGGCGATAGCAGCCTGAACATGCGGCCACACCAGGCAGGCGATAATAGCGACCGGAACCATAACGAAGAAACCGATCATATAGATGAACACGGAGCCCGAGAACACGCCCAGCCACTCAGGAAGTTCGGTGTCGAAGTACTTGTTGTGAAGCATCGTGGCGATACCAGAAATGATCAGCGCGCCCATGATGCCCATATCAAGCGTTTTGATGCTTGCGATAGTGGCAAGACCAGTACCGCTGCCCGCCTCGACAGAGTAGTCGACCCCAAAGACAGGGCCCCACTGCCCCAAGATTGTGCTTACAAAGTAGTTGAAGGTAAGGTAGATGGCCAAAGCCTCCATGCAGCAGCGAGCGTTCTGCTTGTTC
>CAJJZM010000043.1:0-15378 GCA_905197595.1 uncultured Collinsella sp. | reverse complement strand
CTTGAAGCCGCCTCTGTTATCGGGGCGGCTTCTTTTTGTCGAAAACCACCACAAAGGTGCCTGCCCCCTTTGTGGTGGTCCCGTTTGTCTCGATCTGTAACAGCTGGGCTATTAAAAGCGTGCCTGCTGTTACAGATTAAGATTTTTGGACGAGGCTCCGCGGTTCATCTCGATCTGTAACATCTAGGCCCCTATTTGCCGAGTAATTGTTACAGATTGAGACAAACGGTCGCCGTCGATCGCTTCATCTAAATCTGTAACATCTAGGATCGAAAAGGGCCGCTAGATGTTACAAATCGAGACAGTGGAACATCGGAGCCGAAACCACCACAAAGGTGCCTGCCCGGCGGGTCCTTATTTCGATGGGGCCCAGGTTATTTCATCGTCAAATAGCCAAGTGCGTGCTGAGTCACTGTCGCGCGCTGTCTGTGGATCGGGCTCGCAAGTTTGTTCGTAGGCATCCTCGGTACACCGATCCATAAAATCGACGACTGCCGTCTGGTCGCCTTCCATGACGTAGATCACGTTGCCATCCGAGATATAGACTCCCGGCCCTTCGTTGTCCACGTAGCCGGGGTCGTATGAAACGTTGCACAGTCTGCTCCCGTTTGCCGCATCGAGTTCAAGGGTCGAATAATACCCGCCATTCATTTGGCCTTTCTTGGCTCGATATATTGCGGCGCCGTACCATCGCTTAAACGTCTTGCCTTTGAGTAAACTGGTTGCCTTGCCGATAAGCTGCTCATCTTGGGTATAGCGCGTGGCTCCAAGTTCGATTCGGGGATAGTTACTGACCCCAAGCGCTGCGGGCGTACCGTCGAAATCGACGGTGATTGAATCGGGTTTGACGATATCGGTGAGGATTTCGATGGGGTAGCTTACGGTTTCAACCGCCGCCTGCGTTGCCGAGGCAGGGAGAAATGCGAGATAGATAATGCCCACGCCGACTGCGGTAATTGCAAACGCTAAGACGAGCAGGCCGATATAGGTGGAGCGTTTCACGGCGAGTACCTCGCAAACAGTATGCATTCATTAAGATAAGTGATACCAGCTTACGACAATATTCAAAAGAAAGCGACCGCCCGGAATGAGGGGGCTGAAAGGCCCCATTGGGCTTCGATTTGGGGTCGCCAAACGTAGACTGGGCTTGATGCCGCTTCTTTTAATCGGGGCTGATTCTTCTCTGGACCACCACAAAGGCGCCTGTCCTCTTTGTGGTGGTTTTCGGTCTGACTCGATCTGTAACATCTAGAGCCATAAACAGCCGCTAGATGTTACAGATTGAGATAGTAAGGGGACGAGGCCGCGGCTGGTGAGCACGCCTGTTCCCTATCTCTCAATCACTCAGAAAATCTTATATATAGAGACTTAGATTTGTGTATAAGATCGCGCAAAGCTGGCAACAATACTTCTCGAACAACGTGAAGCCGCCCCGTAGGGCGGCCGCCCCAAGAGAGGTGATTCCATGAGAATCGATAAGCTAGCAATGACGTCGCGCGAGGCGTTGCAGGCCGCCATGAGCACAGCTGCCGATGCGCAGGCCGGCGCGGTGGAGCCGATTCACCTGCTGTCTGCCCTGCTCGGTGCCGGTGAGCGTAATATCTCCGTGATCATCGAGCGCATCGGTGCTGACCCAGCCCAGCTTGCACGTTCCACGCAGGACGCCATCGACCGCGCGCCCAAGGTTTCGGGCGAGGGCCAGCAGATGGGTCTTTCCAACGAGCTTGTCCGCGTGATCGAGAAGGCCGAGAAGAAGGCCACCAAGATGGGCGACAGCTTTGTGGTGACCGAGCATCTGCTGATGGCACTTGCCGAGGACAAGGGTGACGCGGGCCGCGTGCTGCGCGACGCCGGCGTGACCAAGGAGCGCATCGAGCAGGTCTACGAGGAGCTGCGCGGCGATGACCGCGTGACGTCTGCCGAGGACAAGACCCAGTTTGAGGCGTTGGAGCAGTATGGTCGCAACATCTGCGACCTAGCCCGCGCCGGTAAGCTCGACCCGGTCATCGGCCGTACTGACGAAATCCGCCGCACCATCCAGGTCCTGTCCCGTCGCACCAAGAACAACCCCGTGCTCATCGGTGAGCCGGGCGTCGGCAAGACGGCCATCGTCGAGGGCATCGCCCAGCGTATCGTGGCCGGCGACGTGCCGAGCACGCTGCGCGACCGCGACCTCATCGAGCTCGACATGAGCGCGCTGGTCGCCGGCGCCAAGTACCGTGGTGAGTTCGAGGACCGCTTGAAGGCCGTGCTCAAGGAAGTGCAAAAATCGGAAGGCAAGGTCATCCTGTTCATCGATGAGCTCCACACCATCGTGGGCGCGGGTGCCACCGAGGGCTCCATGGACGCCGGCAACATCCTCAAGCCGGCGCTTGCCCGTGGCGACCTGCATGCGATTGGCGCGACCACGCTTGACGAATACCGCAAGTACATCGAGAAGGACGCGGCGCTCGCCCGTCGTTTCCAGACCGTCATGGTGAGCGAGCCCACCGTCGAGGACACCATCTCGATTCTGCGTGGCCTCAAGGAGAAGTACGAGATCTTCCACGGCGTGCACATCACCGATAGCGCACTCGTGGCAGCTGCCGACCTCTCCGATCGCTACATCGCCGACCGCTTCCTGCCCGACAAGGCAATTGACCTGGTCGATGAGGCCGCAAGCCGCCTGCGCATGGAGCTCGACAGCATGCCGGTCGAGATTGACGCCACCACGCGCCAGCTCACCCAGCTGCAGATCGAGGAACAGGCGCTCATGAAGGAGACCGACGATGCCTCCAAGGAGCGTCTGGAGGCCCTGCGCCAAGAGATTGCCGAGGTCCAGGAAAAGCTCAACGTGCAAAAGGCCGGCTGGCTCAACCAGAAGAACGCCATCGACCACGTGCAGGAGCTTAAGGGACAGCTTGACGAGGCCAAGAGCGAAGAGGAGCGCGCGACGCGCAACGGCGACCTGGGCCGTGCGTCCGAGCTGCGCTACTCCGTGATTCCGGGCCTGCAGCAGCAGATTCAGGATTCCGAGGCTGCGCTCGAGGCACAAAAGCAGCAGGACGGCGAGGGCCTCAACGAGCAGGTGACCTCCGATGAGATCGCCGAGGTCGTGAGTGCCTGGACCGGCGTGCCCGTGTCCAAGATGATGCAGGGCGAGCTCGACAAGCTCAAGGGCTTGGAGGGCGAGCTGCATAAGCGCGTTATCGGTCAGGATGAGGCCGTCTCCGCCGTTGCCGCGGCCGTGCGCCGCAGCCGTGCGGGTCTCTCCGATCCGGACAAGCCCATCGGCAGCTTCTTCTTCCTGGGTCCCACTGGCGTGGGCAAGACCGAGCTCGCCAAGGCGCTTGCCGAGTGCCTGTTCGACGACGAGCGCGCACTCGTGCGTATCGACATGTCCGAGTACATGGAGAAGTTCAGCGTCCAGCGTCTGATCGGTGCGCCCCCGGGATACGTGGGTTACGACGAGGGCGGCCAGCTTACCGAGGCCGTGCGCCGTCGTCCGTACTCCGTGATCTTGCTCGACGAGATGGAGAAGGCTCATCCGGATGTCTTTAACGTGCTGTTGCAGGTGCTCGACGACGGCCGTTTGACCGACGGTCAGGGTCGCCAAGTGTCCTTCAAGAACACGATTATCATCATGACGTCCAACGTGGGCTCCAAGGCTATCGCCGATCTGTCCGGCAAGGACGAGGAGGAGATGCGCCATCAGGTCGATGCCGCCATGGCTCAGACCTTCCGCCCCGAGTTCCTCAACCGTATCGACGATATCGTGGTGTTCCATCCGCTCGGCATGGCGCAGATCGAGAAGATTGTCGACATCCAGCTTGCCGACGTCCGCGCGCGTCTGGCCAAGGAGCGCATGACGCTTGCCATCACCCCGGCGGCCAAGCAGATGCTCGCCGTGGGCGGCTTGGACCCGGTCTTTGGCGCCCGTCCGCTCAAGCGTCTGGTCCAGCGCGAGGTCGTGGATGCCATCGCCGCCGCCATCATCGACGGCACGGTGCGCGAGGGCGATCAGGTGACGGTCGACGCCGACAAGGACGGCGGCTTTACCGTCGTGTGCGACAACACGCCGGCGGCCACCTACGAGGTCCCCGACGCCGAGTAGATTTATGGGACATGCCTTAAAATCTGCCAGCCGTCTCTAAACGCCAAGGGCGGCGGATCCAATTGGGTCCGCCGCCCTTTTTCGTGCGACAATCGATAATGTTGAACGGATGCGATGCAAGGAGCTATGCAGATGAAAGACGAGATCAAGACAAGTGCGCCGGCGACCGATGCCGCACCCGCCGCACCCAAGCCTGTGCCTAAGCCGGCACCCAAGCCGCGCGACCCCTACATCCGTGCCGAGAACGAGGACGACGATGGCTACGACCCCTACAGCGATCGCCGCCCCGAGCGCGAGCCAATGTTCGAAGCCGACCCCTGGCGCTGAGTGCCACCAAAAAGTTGCGGTGAAATAGGGACTGTTTTGCGGTTTGACCAGCAAAAACAGTCCCTATTTCACCGCAACTGCGTTAGGGGTGTGGGCGTTGGGCGGCTGTCTTCGGGCTGGCTAGTCCTGGGCTTTGATGCTCGGTAGCAGGATCTGCGCGAGGTAGTCGGTCTCGAGTTTGGTCGCGGCGTCGGCTTTGCCGTCTTTGCCGACCAGTACGTTCTTGATCTGGCTATAGGTGTAGCGGTTGCCGGTCGTAAGCTCGACAAGCTCAATGGCCGTGTCCATGGGGTAGGTTGACACGGGATTCTGCGTCCGTCCGTTGATGGTCTGGGGCACCACGTACGGATAGACGGGGCCGCTGGCGTAGACGGTATAACCGTTGCCTAGATTGGCCGCACCCAAAACCGTATCGCCCTCATCGGGCGTAAAGCTCTCGCCCTCGCGCACCGCGACGAGCGTCATAATCGGCGTATCGCTGTCGCCGGCAAGATAGATGCATAGCGTGCTGCCATTCTGCCAAGTCTCGACCTTGCCGTACCACTCGACGGGGATATCGAGCTGGTAAAGGTCGGTTGCCTTGTGACGGGCGTCGGCATCACGGGCCGCCTGTGCCTTTTGCGCGCTCACGGCATTGACGGCGGCGTCGCGCCGCGCGGTTGCCGCCTGCTGGAGCACCTTGGCGGTGGCGGCGGAGCTCGCGCCTCCCTCCTCGGCATACTTGGCGGCGGCATCGATCTGGTCGTCAGTCACCGTGTCGGCCGAAGGCACTTTGAGCTTAAAGGTGGCCTGGGCACTTAAATCCTGTCCATCGCTCTTAACGGTGACCTGCGTCTTGGTGGTCGGGACGGTATAGATGGTGCCGTCGGCCGCGATGGGGGAGGCAGCGATGGAGAGCGTGTAATCGCCGGGCAGCAGTTTGATGCCGCGGCCGTGCTCGTCAACATAGAGCGTTTCGCTCACGGAGGAGCCATCAGCGTCCTGACCGCTCACCTGTACGGGAATCTTGGAGCCGGTGGAACAGTCGAGTCCCGCGGCATGCACGCCAATCTGCACTGACATCATCGTGTGGGCATTGGCGGCGACAGCGGCAGCCTGCTCTTGCTGATATCCGTTCCAGGCTGCGTAGCCTGCGCCGCCGGCGACGAGCGCGACGGCCACAACGCCGGCAACCATCAGGTTGCGGCGCTTGGGCGACATCTTACGATGACGAACCTCGGCCTCGCGTGCCGAGGGAACGGACGGTAGGGGAATATCGCCCATGGCGATGGTCTCGTCCACGGCAGGTGCAGAGCCTAAGCCAGGGAGCTCGCGGGTCAGCGAATCTTCGGCCGGTAAGCCGTCGAGCAAGATGGTTTCCTCGCTCGTGTCGGATTCGGGCTGGTCGTCGGCCTCACATTCGGATTCCTCGTGCCCCGCCTCGTCTTCGGTGGGCGCGGCGCCATCGTCTTTTGCATCCTGATCATCGGGCTGCGCCTCGATTTCCGGCTCATCCTGCACATCAACGCCCGAATCGTCAAACGCAATCTCATCGAGTGAAATCTGGTCTAAGCTCTCCAAGGCCTCAGCGCAAGCTTCTGCATCTTGGGCCGCATCCTCTTGACCCATCGTCTCATCTTTCATATATCCCCCAAGCTCAATATCGGGACAACAATGTACCCAAAAACAGAGTCATATAGAGCTGTCAGGCGATCGGAAATCTGATTTTATCTGTGCGAGAGGTTTCGAATATGTGCGTGGATGCGCGCAACAACAAAAAGCCCCCGGAAAGCGGACAAATCGCTTTCCGGGGGCATGCAATACGTTGCATTGCGCGGAGCCGGCCAGGCGGCTTCACATTTAAGCGGCGTTTGCGCCGGGTATGTTACTCGGCGTGAGCGTAATCAACCTTGGCGCGGCGGGCGGTGGCCTTCTCCCAATCGCTGGTGCCCTCAAAGACATCCTGCTTGTAGGGGTTGCGGCCGAGCTTCTTGGCACGGTAGGCGATGTAGATGATTGCGGCGACGTTGGCAATCAGCGCAGCGACCGAGACCGCAGTGGCGGCGCCGGGGTCAAGCGTGGAGTGGGTCACAAAGATGGACTCCTCCTGGAAGAACGGGAACACCTGCGCAAACATGCACCAAATGGCCAGCGTAAAGGCGCGGTTCTGGATCCAGCCGCCCTTGTTCCAGATAAAGGCAGCGACGGTGGGCGCCAACAGCAGCGCAAAGCCGCAGAACCAGGAGTGGGTGGGCAGGCAGTTGTAGGTGTAGCAGAAGTTCCAGATATCGTAGGCGATGATGTAGACCCAGGTCATGTCGGGCCACAGCATGTCGGTCTGATCCTCGGAGGCGTAGACGCTCCACCAACCGGTCATGCAGAAGATGTTGATGATACCGGCGATGCCGTTGAACACGTTGTTCCAGCCGGCCAGCTGCGTAGCACCTTCGGAGGTGACCCAAGTGGACTGGCCCAGGACAAAGAAGTGATAGGCGCTCTCAAAGTCGGACACGACGGCGATCATGATGTTGATGGCGACGATCACAAACGGCCACGCGCGGAACCAGTGTGCCTTGCCGATCTTGCCCCACTGATACTTAATGGCGATGAAGCCCCAGCAACCGGCCAACGCCGCGTAGACCTTGGCGTAGTGGAACCAGCTGTTCTGGTACACATGGGTGGGGTTGGTGAGCGCCCACCCGGCACCCTGCGAAACGCCGATGGCGATAGCGACGCAGTAGATGGTCATGGCCAGCGGAGCCACGCCAAAGATGATTGCCGCGCCCAACTTAGTGCGGCGGCCGACCTCGTTGAGCACGATCAGGCCAATAAAGACCATGGCCCAGCCGGCCCAGTGGATAAGGGTATCGCTACCCCAAACATCGAACAGCATGCTGCTCTCCTTTCACACGCCCGCGGCCCCTCTTCTGATCGCGGGCAGTTTGGCCAAATGTCGTCAGTTCTGGGGCTTGCGCTCCGGATACTTGGCGGTATAGCCCTCGATGTGGAGTGTCGAGGCGATGATTTCCTTGACCGTCTCGTCGGGCACATCGGGGTGCGTGCGGATATACATCAACAACCCCATGATGAGGGTGTAGAACGTCTCGTAGACATGGTCGATGCGTAGCTCATGATGGGCGACAAAATCCACCACGGTGGTGTCGCAGATATACTGCGCCACGCGCTGGACCACGTTGTGCAAAAAGCCGCCGTAGAGCGCGCCGCTGCTCGAGGTAAGCGTGCTCGGCAGCTCGTGGCCGCTGGCGACCAGACGCTTAAAGAGCGGGGCGACGGTGTCGAGCGCGCCCTCGATATCGCCGACGGTGCGGCCGGCGTTCCACTGTTCGAGCTCGGAGATAAAGCCGTCGATTGCCTCGTCCATGACGGCGGTGACGGCGGCGTCCATGTCGGCGAAGTAGTGGTAGAACAACGAGCGCGTGCAGCCGGCTCGCTTGGTCACGGCCGATACCGATAGGTGGGACACGCCCAGCTCGGAGCTTACGGTGCGCACGGCATCGAGGATCTCGCGACGGCGTTCGTCGCCCGTCAGGCGCTTTGCCGCGCTATCGGATGCGGGGACGGCATCGACCACAGAGGTACCTGCTGTGTTGTTGCCCATGTTTTGCCGCCTTTCATCCTCTTTTGCCTGACCGTTCGCCTGACAGTCTTGAATATTGTTGACGGTTCGTCAATACTATTTTTGACACAATGTCAACAATGGAGGGTGAACGGCATGGGGGCATGCCCGGCCTGCAAAAAAGAGGGGCGCTGCGGCCTCGTCGGGCTGCGGCAAGAGAAGGGACAACCATGATTCTCAACGGACCGGGGATTAGCTACACCGAGCCTGACATCGGTTCGGAGTTCGTGCCGCCGCTGCCGGAGCATCCGCGCGAGGCCATCGTCAAGCTGTGCGCGCACTGCACCAACCGTCTGCTGCATCGCGACGAGCTGTTGGGCTACGAGTACTGGTCGTTTGCCGAGGCCGCAACCGACGAGCAGGCCGAAGTGCTCTGCAAGATGAAGATGCGCCGTCCCTATACGCTGCCCGAGATGGTCAAGCTCACCGGCATGCCCGAAGCCGATATCGAGAAGATGCTCGACGACATGAGCTACACGGGTCTGCTCGAGTACAACTGGGAAAACCCCGAGCGCGCCAAGCAGTGGGTGCTGCCCATGCTGGTGCCGGGTTCCGCCGAGTTCCTCAACATGCGCGTGAGCCAGCTCGAGGAGCACCCGGTCTATGCCAAGTTCTTTGAACAGGCATCCAAGGGCCCGCTGTCCCGCGCCACGCCGATGGTGCCGCCCGGAGGCGCCGGTATCGGCATGCACGTCATTCCGGTCGAGAAGGCCATTGACGCCGCAAGCACCTCGGTGCCTATTGAGCATATCGAGCATTGGCTCGACAAATACGAGGGTAAGTATGCCGCCAGCACCTGCAGCTGCCGCGCGAGCCGTCGCGTGATGGGCGAGGGCTGCGCCGATGACCCGGCCGACTGGTGCATTGCCGTGGGCGATATGGCCGACTACGTGGTCGAGACCGATCGTGGCCATTACGTGACCCGCGACGAGGTTTACGACATCTTGCGCCAGGCCGAGGACAACGGCTTTGTGCACCAGATCACCAACATTGACGGTGAGAACAAAATCTTCGCCATCTGCAACTGCAACGTCAACGTGTGCTACGCCCTGCGCACCTCGCAGCTGTTCAACACGCCCAACCTGTCGCGCTCGGCCTATGTCGCCAAGGTCGAGAAGGACAAGTGCGTGGCCTGCGGTCGCTGCGTTGAGGTGTGCCCGGCCGGCGCCGCCAAGCTGGGCCAGAAGCTCTGCAGCAAAAAGGCCGGCGGACAGGTGCCCGAGTATCCGCGCCAGGAGCTGCCCGACGCTACCAAGTGGGACCACACCAAGTGGTCGCCCAACTACCGCAATGACAACCGCATCGAGACGCATGAGTCCGGCACCGCGCCCTGCAAGACGGCTTGCCCCGCGCATGTCGCCGTTCAGGGCTATTTGAAGCTCGCGGCTCAGGGTCGCTATGACGAGGCACTGGCACTCATTAAGCGCGAGAACCCGCTGCCCGCTATCTGCGGCCGTGTGTGCAACCGCCGCTGCGAGGACGCCTGCACCCGTGGTCGCGTGGACGAGGCCGTGGCCATCGACGAGGTCAAGAAGTTTATCGCCCAGCGCGATCTGGACGCCGCGACCCGCTATGTCCCACCTGTGGTGACCCCGACGCGTGCCGGCGGCTTCGACCAGAAGATCGCCATCATCGGCGCCGGTCCGGCCGGTCTGTCCTGCGCTTTCTACCTGGCCGAGAAGGGCTACAAACCCGTCGTGTTCGAGAAAAACGAGCGCCCGGGCGGCATGCTCACCTACGGCATTCCCAGCTTTAAGCTGCAGAAGGACGTTATCGAGGCCGAGGTCGAGGTCATTCGCCTGATGGGCGCCGAGTTCCGCTATGGCGTGGAGGTCGGTCGCGATGTGACGCTCGACGAGCTTCGCGCGCAGGGCTTTAAAGCCTTTTACGTGGCCATTGGCTGCCAGGGTGGCCGCCTTGCCGGTATTCCGGGCGAGGATGCCGAGGACGTGACCGTGGCCGTCGACTTTTTGCGCGAGGTCAACAGCGGCAAGATCGACGCGCTGCCCGGGCGCACCATCGTGGTGGGCGGCGGCAACGTGGCCATCGATGTCGCGCGCAACGCCTGCCGTCTGGGTTCCGAGCACGTTGAGATGTTCTGCCTGGAGAGCGAGGTCAAGATGCCTGCCAGCGAGGAAGAGCGTCGCGAGGCCATTGAGGACGGCGCGCACATTAGCTGCGGCTGGGGCCCCAAGGAGATTCACCTGGACGAGGCCGGTCGTGTGTGCGGTATCACCTTTAAGCGCTGCACGCGTGTCTTTGACGACGAGGACCGTTTTGCGCCCGAGTATGACGAGAACGACTTGCGCCGTGTCGATGCCGACCGTGTCGTCATGTCGATTGGCCAGTCCATTGTGTGGGGCGACCTGCTGGCTGGCTCCAAGGTGGAGCTCGGCCGCAGCCAGGGTGCCCTTGCCGATCCGCAGACGTACCAGACCGCCGAGCCCGACATCTTTGTGGGCGGCGACGTCTACACCGGTCCCAGCTTTGCTATCGACGCCATCGCCGCCGGTCACGAGGCCGCCGTGTCCATCCATCGCTTTGTGCAGCCGGGCTCCACGCTCACCATCGGCCGCAACCAGCGCCGCTACACCGCGCTTGACCGCGACGATGTTGTGATTGAGAGCTATGACAACGCAAGCCGCGAGGTGGCACGTGTCGACCGCGAGCGCGAGAAGGCTGCGCCCTTTAGCGAGTACGTCGAGACCTTTACCGAGGAGCAGGTGCGCGCCGAGACCGCTCGCTGCTTGGGCTGCGGTGCCTCGATCGTCGACCCCAACAAGTGCATCGGCTGCGGCCTGTGCACCACCAAGTGCGCGTTCGATGCCATCCATCTGGATCGCGATCGCCCCGAGTGCTCCACGATGGTCAAATACGAGCAAAAGCTCCCGAGCCTTGGCAAGTATGCTTTAAAGCGTGCAATCAAAATCAAGTTCGGTCGTAAATAGGTAACCATGGCGGGTAAGGGGACGGCGCAGACTAGATTTCGCTGTCCCCTTGCTTTGAGTTTGCATCGCATCAACCGTTGTTGAAAGGTTTCTACCTTGCATGAATTGGGAATCGTTTATCACATTATTCGCGATGTTGAGAACGTGGCGCGCGCCAATGGCGTGCGTCGCGTTTCGAGCGTCACGCTGCTGCTGGGCGAGGTCTCGGGCGTCGTTCCCGACTTGCTGCTCGACGCTTGGCGCTGGGCGGCAGATAAAAAGTCCATCACGCAGGGCGCGGAGCTTATCGTGGAGCCCGTCGAGGCCGTGACGCATTGCGAGGCGTGCGGCCGCGACTATGCGACAGTCGAGCACGGCAAGACCTGCCCCCATTGCGGCAGTGGCGATACCTATTTGCTCCAGGGCCAAGAGGTCATGATCAAGCAGATCGAGACCCCCGACGAGGATCCGGCAGACGCTGCCCCCGGCGGCCCTTCTGACGCCCCCGACGCCGTCGACGCCGCTAACCCTCTCCACATCGTCTAGCCCCTAGTCGTTGGGGACGTTCTTGTTTGACTAGTCGTTTAAGAACGTCCCCAACGACTACTTGCGCTAGAGCATAAGTTATACAATTAGTCAAGTTATGTCTGTTTAAACAAAATAGCGGCACGCAGGCGCATTGGGATTAACCTAAAAGCGGCGTTAATGAACAGAGTGTCTGTATATATCTGTGAAAGTAATTGGGAAATCACGTTTTAGTAGGCAATGAGCTGTAAATCAGCAACGTAATCAATTTGTAACAAACTTAGACGTTTAAACAAATAATGCAACCGTTTGCGAATTTAGCTATAAATCCACAAGGCGAACAGGTATACTCCTTTATTGTCGTGTAGGAAATACGTAGACAAAAAGGAGGTTATGTGATGGTAAGTATTGTTCTTGCTAGCCATGGTGACTTGGCGGCTGGAATCAAGCAGACGGGTTCGATGGTCTTTGGCGATCAGCCGTCTGTTGCCGTGGTCTCGCTCGAGCCGAGCATGGGCCCCGACGACTTCCGTGCCAAGGTCGAGGAAGCAATCGCTTCCTTCGAGGACCAGGAGCAGGTGCTCTTCCTCGTTGATCTGTGGGGCGGCACGCCGTTCAACCAGATCAGCGGGCTCATCGAGGGCCACGATTCCTGGGCTATCGTCACCGGTGTCAACCTGCCTATGCTCATCGAGGCATATTCGCAGCGCTTTGACGCAAAGAACACTGCACATGCGATCGCAAAACATCTCGTGACTGAGGCTAAGGCTGGCGTGCGCGTCAAGCCCGAGTCTCTGGAGCCCGAGGAGAAGAAGCCGGCTGCGGCCGCCGCTGCTCCTGCGGGTGCCATTCCTCCGGGAACGGTGATCGGCGACGGGCACATCAAGATCGCCCACGTCCGTATCGACACGCGCCTGCTGCATGGTCAGGTGGCCACCACGTGGACCAAGCAGATCAACCCCAACCGCATCATCGTGGTCTCCGACGGCGTTGCTCACGACGAGCTCCGCAAGACCATGATCGAGCAGGCTGCCCCTCCGGGAGTCCACGCCAACGTCGTGCCTATCAAGAAGATGGCCGAGGTCGTCAAGGACACGCGCTTTGGCGACACCAAGGCGATGCTGCTGTTCGAGAACCCGCAGGATCTGCTCAGGGCCATCGAGGCCGGCGTCGACATCAAGGAAGCCAACATCGGTTCCATGGCCCACTCCAAGGGCAAGGTCGTCGTCACTAACGCTGTCGCTATGGGCGATGACGATGTCAAGACCATCGAGGCTCTCAAGGCCAAGGGCGTCAAGTTCGAGGTCCGCAAGGTTCCTTCGGATTCCTCCGAGGATCTCGACGCCATGTTGAAGAAAGCTAAGGCCGAACTGGCCGCTCAAGCATAGTAAAGGAGGGTCCGATACATGTCTGCAATCACTATTCTGCTTGTTGCGATTGTCGCGTTGCTTGCCGGTATGGAAGGCATTCTGGATGAGTTCCAGTTCCATCAGCCGCTCGTGGCATGCACGCTTATCGGTCTCGTAACCGGTCACCTTCAGGAGGGCATCCTCCTGGGCGGTTCGCTCCAGATGATGGCCCTTGGCTGGGCTAACGTCGGCGCCGCCGTCGCGCCTGACGCCGCTCTGGCCTCGGTCGCTTCTTCGATCATCATGGTGCTCGCCCTCAACGGTGGCGCCACCGATTCGGCCAAGGCCGTTACCGCCGCCATCGCCGTCGCCGTCCCGCTGTCGGTCGCTGGTCTGTTCCTGACCATGATCTGCCGTACCCTGGCTACCGCTATGGTTCACGGCATGGACGCCTGCGCCGAGAAGGGCGACTTCGCCGGCATCGAGCGTTGGCAGTACGCCGGCATCCTCATGCAGGGTGTTCGTATCGCCATCCCGGCAGTACTTCTGTGCATCATCCCGGCCGAGGCCGTTACCAACGCGCTTAACGCTATGCCCGATTGGCTGTCCGGCGGCATGGCTGTCGGCGGCGGCATGGTCGCTTCCGTCGGTTACGCCATGGTCATCAACATGATGGCCACCAAGGAGACCTGGCCGTTCTTCATCCTCGGCTTTGTCCTTGCTGCCATCCCTCAGCTCACGCTGATCGCCCTTGGCCTCATCGGCATCTCCCTTGCCCTCATCTACCTTGGCCTTAAGGATCTGGCCAAGCAGGGTGGCGGCATGGGCGGTGGCTCCGGTGACCCGCTCGGCGACATTCTGAACGATTACGAGTAGGAGGGGAGTGATACATATGGCAGAGAACAAGATTCAGCTCACCAAGGCTGACCGTAAGAAGGTTTGCTTCCGTCATCAGTTCCTTCAGGGCTCGTGGAACTACGAGCGTATGCAGAACGGCGGCTGGTGCTTCGCAATGATCCCTGCGATCAAGAAGCTCTACACCAGCAAGGATGACCAGATTGCCGCTCTTAAGCGCCACCTGGAGTTCTATAACACCCACCCCTATGTTTCCGCCCCCGTCATTGGCGTTACCCTCGCCCTCGAGGAGGAGCGCGCCAACGGTGCTCCGATTGACGACGTCGCCATTCAGGGCGTCAAGGTCGGTATGATGGGCCCGCTCGCCGGCGTCGGCGACCCCGCCTTCTGGTTCACCCTTCGCCCGATTCTGGGTGCACTGGGCGCTTCCCTGGCCCTGTCCGGCAGCATCGCCGGTCCGCTGCTGTTCTTCTTCGCGTGGAACATCATCCGTTACGCCTTCCTGTGGTACACGCAGGAGTTTGGCTACAAGGTCGGCTCCTCCATCGCCAAGGACCTCTCCGGCGGTCTGATGGGCAAGGTCACCGAGGGTGCTTCCATCCTGGGTATGTTCATCATCGGCGCCCTGGTCGAGCGCTGGGTGTCCATCTCCTTCACCCCGGTCGTCTCCAAGGTCACGCAGTCCGCTGGCGCCTATATCGACTGGGCCAACCTGCCCGCCGGTTCTGAGGGCATCAAGCAGGCATTGACGATGTACAGCTCTGTCGGTGCCAACGCACTCGACCCGGTGAAGGTCACCACGCTTCAGGCCAACCTCGATCAGCTCATCCCCGGCCTTGCCGCCGTGTGCCTGACCCTTCTGGTCTGCAAGCTCCTCAAGAAGAAGGTCAGCCCGATCGTCATCATCCTGGCTCTCTTCGCCGTCGGCATCATCGGTCGCGTCTGCGGCTTCATGTAAGCACGCTTCGGCTTAAGACCGAGAGTTGCTAGGCAAGGGCTTTTGAGCCATTGAAACGGACCGCACCCGGTGGGTACACTGGATGCGGTCCGATTGTTTTATTTGGAGGGCGAGGCGCGCATGGCGCAATCTCAGAACAGCACGGTCGATCTGGCAACGCCGGCAACCTGCCTAATGGGGCTTACCAGCCACGGCAACGTGATGGTGGGCAATAAGGCGTTCGAGTACTATAACGAGCGCAATCCCGAGGATTACATTCAAATCCCGTGGGATGAGGTCGACTACATCGCCGCCGAGGTTTTGCGCGGCACCAAGAAGATTACGCGTTTTGCCATCTTCACCAAGGACAACGGCCACTTTACGTTTTCGACGCGCGACGATAAAGAGACGCTTCGCGCGGTCCGTAAGTACGTCGACGAGGATAAGCTCGTGCGTTCGCCTGACTTTATCGATGTGACGGCCAAGGGCGCCAAGAGCATCCCCTCCGTTATCAAAAACCTCTTCCATAAAGGCGACTAGTCGCCTGGGACGTTCTTAAACGACTAGTCATTAAAGAACGTCGCAGACGACTATCTCGAAGAGTGGCTATGCGCTGCATGGTAGTGGCGCAAATCTGCTACACTAGTACAACATGCCTCCGTAGCTCAGGGGATAGAGCACCGCTCTCCTAAAGCGGGTGTCGACGGTTCGAATCCGCCCGGGGGCACCAGAGGAATATCGAGCCCGGT
>CAJJZM010000042.1:0-15485 GCA_905197595.1 uncultured Collinsella sp. | reverse complement strand
CCACGTTGCAGGTTGAAAACTTCGCCCGATGGAAAGGAAAGCATGTTCGGGTACATCTATAAGAAAGACGCCGCCGCTATCGCGGTCGTTCTGTGCCTTTGTCTGGGCGTGGGCAGCTTCTTCGATTACCAGATCTCGAGCGCGCTGTTCAACATCGGCAGCATGTACGGTCGCTTTATCGAGGCCGCCGGCGAGCTGCCGTTCGAGCTGACGGCGAGCGTTGCGGGCGTCATGCTCGTGCGCGCGGTGCGTCCCGATTCCAGAGGGAGCAAATGGCTCGCCGTGCTCGGCATCCTTGTCAACGTTGGCCTGGCCGGCTACGAGATCGTTTCGTCCCTAAAGGTTGGCGGCAAACTCATCGCGGCTCAGTTGGTGCTGACGTTTGTGCTGGTCATCGTTGCCAACCTAATCGTCTATCGCCTCACGCGCACGACCGAGCCCGACGAGCTCACGCGCTGGGCGTTGATGGTACTTGCCGTGTGGGTCGTTCAGGCCATTATCCTCAACGTGATCGTCAAGCCGCTGTGGTCGCGCCCGCGCATGCGCGTGATCGAGGTCACGCCGGGGCTCAATTTTCAACCGTGGTGGGTGATTGGCAACCCCGACAAGTGGAGCTATATTGCCGCCGGCGTGATCAAGGACGGGTTCAAGTCGTTCGCGAGCGGGCACACCGCGCATGCGGCGATCGGCCTTATGCTCGCCGGGCTTCCCGCGGCGGCCTTTAAGGAAAATCCGTCGCGCCGCCGCGTGGTCTTTTGGGTCGCCGCTGTGGTCGCGGCGCTCGTCGCCTTTGGTCGCATCGTGATCGGCGCGCACTTTTTGAGTGACGTGAGCTGCGGCTTTGCCTTGGTGCTGGCGCTTGAGTGCCTTGCCGCGCGCATTGCCTATCCGGGCGGCGTACAATAGCCCCATCTGAATCATCGGGCTCGTGCCCGGCTAGAGAGGATTACCATGCTCGCGTTCAACAATGACTATTCTCACGGCGCACATCCGGCAGTGCTGCAGGCGCTCGTCGACACCAATATGGAGCCGCAGCCCGGCTACGGTACCGATGCGCACACCGAGCGTGCCAAGCAACTCATTCGTGAGGCCTGTCAGGCACCCGATGCCGACGTATTTTTCCTGGTAGGCGGCACACAGGCCAACGCGACGGTGATTGACATGCTGCTTGCGCCCTACGAGGGCGTCGTTGCAGCCGAGACCGGCCACGTTGCCTGCCACGAGGCGGGTGCCATCGAGTTTGGCGGCCACAAGGTGCTTACCATTCCCGGCTACGAGGGCAAGATGCATGCCGAGGATCTCGACAGCTATATCCAGGTGTTCTACGAAAACGAGAGCTACGAGCACACGGTGTTCCCGGGCGCCGTGTACGTGAGTCTATCGACCGAGTACGGCACGCTGTACTCCAAGGCCGAGCTCGCGGCGATTCACGCAGTGTGCCAGAAGCGCGAGATTCCGCTGTTTGTGGACGGTGCTCGCCTGGCCTATGCGCTGGCGGCCGATGAGTGCGACATTACCCTGCCTGAGCTGGCGCAGCTGTGTGACGTGTTCTACATCGGCGGCACCAAGTGCGGCGCGCTCTGCGGCGAGGCCGTGGTGTTTAGCGGCATGCACGCTCCGGCGCATCCCATTCCGCGTATTAAACAGCACGGTGCACTGCTTGCCAAGGGCCGCCTGACGGGCGTGCAGTTCGAGGCTCTTTTTACCGATGGCCTGTATTTTGAGATTGGTCGCCAGGCGATTGAGACCGCTCAGGCGCTGCGTCGCGTACTGCACGAGCGCGGTTACCAGTTCTTCTTGGAGACGCCGACCAACCAGCAGTTTGTGATTCTGCCCAACGAGGACATGGCCCGCATTCGCGAGCATGCTTCGATCGAGTATTGGGAAAAGTACGACGAGACCCACACGGTGGTGCGTTTTTGCACCAGCTGGGCCACGACGCAGGAGGACATCGACGCGCTGGCGGCTGTCCTGTAGCTTGATGCAATGACGAAGGGCCGCCTTGCGCTTGAATTTGGCGTGGGGCGGCCCTTGCTTTTGAGAGGGAGGGGCTGTATGCCCGAGAAACCCGAGATGTCCGAGCCGACGATTCGCCTGGCGACGCCCGATGACGCGCCGGCCTTGCTTGCCATCTATGAGCCGTATGTGCGCCAGACGGCGATTACCTGCGAATACGAGGTGCCGAGCGTTGAGGAGTTCGCCGGGCGCATCGAGCGCACGCTCAAGCGCTATCCGTATCTGGTGATGGAGCTGGACGGGCGTCCGGTAGGTTATGCCTATGTGAGTCCGCTCAACAGCCGCGAGGCCTATGACTGGTCGGTCGAGACGTCGATCTACCTGGCGCGCGACGTGCGCCACGGCGGGCTGGGCCGCAAGCTGCACGATGCGCTCAAGCAATGCCTGGTCGCGATGGGCATCACCAACATGTGTGCGCTCATTGCCGTGCCGCACGACAATGACGACGAGTATCTGACGCACAACAGTCAGGATTTCCATGCCCATATGGGCTACCGTTTGGTGGGCGCCTTCGATCGCTGCGCCCAAAAGTTCGGCCGCTGGTACGACATGTGCTGGATGGAGCTGGTCCTAGCCGAGCGCACACCCAACCAACCCAAGCCAACCTGGTTCCCCGACCTCCCCAAACCTACCATTTAGGGACAGGTTAATTTTGGCAGGTTTTTGGCTGTCTTGTGGTATCAAATCGCCGCAAGTAGCGTAGCGTTTGTACGCTATTTTGACCTGGATTGTCCCCTCGGGACGCCTTGCGGGCTAAGTGAGTAGGCTTTTTTGGCGCAGGCCGAGCACAAAGCGTATCTGCCTTAGTAAAACCGCAGGTCACGGAGGTGGCTGTTTTGAATGTGCTCGGCAGGTCGCGAAAAGTCTACTCACTTAGATTTACGGTGCTGGATATTTTGGGCAGGAACAGTTGAGCTTGGGCGGCGAGTGTTGCCAGGCGATGTTGGCATTTGCGCCATGCCGGCTTGAGATTTAATAAAAACCGCAGGTAAAACGTTTATTAGGTACATTTTGCCTCGTTTGGTGCGCTAGCCGATGGGCTCGGTGTATTTGGCGCGGTCGGTACGTTGGATGCGCTTGGAGACATGGAGCGGGCGACCGTCGGTGTCGTAGACGTAGTCGGTGATCAGGATCAGCGCCTGCCCGCGCTCAACGTTGAGCAAAAACGCCTCGTTTTGCGAGGCATAGCACACCTCAAAGGTCTTATGCCCCTGCGCCGGCGCACGATGGAACTCCTGGCGCAGCGTGGCGTAGAGCGAACCGTTGATATCGCGATCGATGAGCGACCCAAAGCTTGGCGGCAAATAGGTGGTCTCCAGGCACAGTGGCGCATCGTCCAGGTAACGCAGGCGGACAAGTTTGACAAGCTTGCTGCCCACGCTAGCGTCAAAGAACTTGGCCACGCTGCCCATTGCTTTGGCAAAGCCCGAGTCCACCGTGCGCGTGGTGGGCTTCATACCCTGGCCTTCGACCTGCTTGGTATAGCTCGAAAACACCAGGTTGTTCTCGTGGAGCGCCGGCGTGTCAGCCACAAAGGCGCCGCGTCCGCGCTCGGTGCGAACCAGACCCTCGTCAACAAGCACCTTAAGCGCGTGACGCACAGTGCTGCGCGACAGGCCCGATTCGTCCATGAGCTCCATCTCGGACGGCAGCTTGTCTCCGCGTGCGTAGGTGCCGGCGGCGATGCGGTCACGCAGCGTACCCGCCAGACGCTCGTATTGGGCCAAGTTCTTTTTTGACGAAGTGCTCATGCGAACAACCTGTATCTAACTTGTATGCTTGGCTAATCAAGCATGTATCCAATACAACAATAAAATCGCTGGTAACGAGTTATCGAAAACCGCATCAGCAAAATTTCTAAGACAAATATAGCATACAACTAGTCGACATCGTTAAAACATGTATGTAACTTGTATGCCATCGACAGCATCAAACGAGAAGAAAGGCTGATGCACGATGACTACTCAGGAACAGGTTAAGGACGTCGTCTCCCAGGTTTTGGCTGACAAGGCAGACAAGGGCGGCATCAAGCGCGTCGTGTGGATCGGCGCCGGCGGATCCAACGGCGGCAACTATCCTGCCCAGTACTTTATGGAGCACGAGGCCACGCAGGTCGTGAGCTCCAGCTACACCAGCAACGAGTTCGTGCACGCCACGCCTGCCTACGTCAACGAGAACACCCTGGCCGTCGTCGTGTCCATGCGCGGCACCAAGGAGACCATCGTCGCCGCCCAGGTCGCCAAGGACCACGGCGCCAGCACCATCGCCATCTATGTTGACGAGTCCGGCCTCACCGAGGTCTGCGACTACAAGATCCAGTACGACAGCCTGGCCGTCGACGAGTCCTGCATGGGCCGCACCAACTCTGCCGTCGTGACCATGATCGCCATGGAGCTTACGCAGCAGACCGAGGGCTATGCCGAGTACGAGACCGCTATGGCCGCCTTCGACTTGGTCGACCCCATCTATCGCAAGGCCGTCGAGTACACCCGTCCGCTCGCAGCCAAGTGGGCCGAGCAGAACGCCGACAAGCCCTGCATCAACGTGATGGCTCAGGGTCCGCTCTTTGGTGCCGCCTACGTCTTTAGCATCTGCAACGTGCAGGAGATGCTGCAGATCGACTCCTGCACCATCAACACCTGCGACTTCTTCCACGGTCCCTTCGAGATCCTGGACAAGCGTACCTCGCTGTTCCAGCTCATCAGCGTCGGCCGCAGCCGCTGCAACGACGAGCGCGGCATTCGCTTTGTCAACCAGTACGGTGGTGAGCGCGTCTACCAGCTCGACGCCAAGGAGCTCGGCCTCAACGACATCAAGGACAGCGTGAGCGAGTACTTCAACCACCTGATCTTTGCCCCGATCCTCAACAACGTCTACATGCGTGCGCTCTCCGCCGTCACCCACAAGGACTACATGACGCGCCGCTACATGTGGAAGCTGGATTACTAAGGGATAGAGCGGCCTAACAGCCCAATACCCCTCATGAGTTGCGGTGGAATAGTTCCTGTTTGGGGGCGTGAAGCCTCTGTTTGAGAACTATTTCACTGCAACTGCTAGAGCGGCACTTGGGGACGTTCCCTTTCTGCCGGCACCTGCGACACTCCTTGTGTCGAGAGATTTCCCGTTCGCCGATTTGTGCCTTGAAAAATGTATATAACGACTATAACGTAGTATGAAACATATTGGAAATATACTGAGGAGGCTGCGTTGAAGAGGAGCAATCTGGGCTATGTGCTGGTGCTGATCGCCGCGCTTATGTGGGGCAGCATCGGAATCTTTGTAAACGGCATCTCAGCCATGGGCGTTTCGTCCCAGAGCATGGCTGCCTTTCGCTTGTTGGTCGGAGCGCTTATCTTGGCGCCGGTCCTGATGTTTATGGGCTGCCGTCCGGGTGAGGGGTCTACCGTGGTTCAGGGTCCGCTGACCCTGTTCAAGGCAAGCCCTAAAGAGCTTGTTTCCTGCGCGCTTGTCGGTATCGTCGGTTTGGCTGCCGCCAACACCTGCTATTACGAGTGCATGCGCGAGGTGGGCATGTCCACGGCATCGGTGCTGCTCTACACGTCGCCGGTGTTTGGCGTCGCGCTCGGCCGCGTCCTTTATCGCGAGGACGTGACCCTCAACAAGCTCGTCGCCATTGTCTTTAACATCATTGGCTGTGTGCTTGCGGTGACCAATGGCGACCTTTCCGGTTTTCATTTTTCGGTTTGGGGCGTCACGTCGGGCGTGATTGCAGGCCTTTGTGGTGCGTCGCTCGCGGTGTTTAGCCGGATAGCAACCAAGACGGTCCACCCGCTGGCTGTCACGTTTTGGGGCTTTGTTTTTGGCGGTGCGGTTATGGCAGCTATCGCGGCTCCGTGGCCGGATGTCGCCGCGGCAATGTCGCCACAGCTGCTGCTGCTGTTCCTTGGCTTTGGACTCATCCCCACAGCCGTGGCTTACATCTTATATATGCAGGGTCTGTCCATGGGGCTCGAGACGTCGAAAGTTCCCGTCGTAATGTCATTCGAGACAGTCGTCACCGTACTGCTGGGCATTGGTGTCTACGCCGAGCCCGCCGGCGCGATCAAAGTTCTGGGCATCGTTTTGGTGCTCGCGTCCATCGTGATTATGAACACCGACTTTTCCAAGCTGCGCAACAGTGTGTTTGTCGGTCATGTCGTTGAGAGCATGACCTTTAAGCCCAACGCGTGGTGGACGGAGAAATCGCAGGACATGGATCTGTTCCGCGAGCGCACGGGCATTGCGCTGGAGCCCACCGTGCAGGAAAGCCCCTGGTACTTCGTGCGATAGGGGGTTGCGCGCGGCGTCCGACCTGGGGTTATCCAGCCAGCGCCGGCCTACCCAAGACCATCGTATCGATTGCGTTAAACCCGCCAACGGTCGTTTTTCACCCGCGAACGGTTTATATACTAATTATCAATATCCGCAACGTATAAGACGTTATAATGACCATAACGAAAAGGAGGAGGCAAGATGAATCAGATCATTCTCGCATCTCATGGCGGCCTGGCCGCAGGCGCCAAAGACACGCTCGAGATGGTTCTCGGCGACGTGTCGAACGTCCACGTCGTGTCGCTTGCTCGTGACGACAAGGAGCCCATCACCAATAAGGTGGACGCCATGATCGCCACGTTTAACGCGGACGACACCGTCTATGTGCTGACCGATATGCTCGGCAGCTCGGTCAACAACAACATGGTCGAGCTTTCCAAGAACGGCACGAAGTTCACGGTTGTTAGCGGTTTCAACATCCCGCTGGCGCTCACGCTCGCTATGAGCCCCGTCCCCGTCAAGGGTGCCGAGCTCGCGGCCCTCATCAACGAGGCCCGCACCGGTCTGACCAACCCCAACGCACCGGTCGAGGCCGCCGCGGCTCCCGCCAAGAAGGCCAAGGCGTCCCGTCACAGCTCCGGTCCCGCCAAGATCGTCCTCGCACGTCTTGACTACCGTCTGCTGCACGGCCAGGTCGTCTTTACCTGGACCACCAAGGTTCAGGCCGAGCGCATCATCGTCGTCGACAACGCTGCCGCCAACGATGACATCAAGAAGGGCGCTCTTAAGCTGGCCAAGCCCCAGGGCGTGCGCCTGAACGTCTTCACCGTCGAGCGTGCCCTCGCCAAGATGGACAAGCTCAACACCCTCGGCGAGCGCGTCATGTTCGTCTTTGGCAACACGGCCGAGATGCTGCAGTTCTGCCAGGGCTACAAGCTCGACGCCATCAACCTGGGCGCCACCGCCAACCACGACGGTGCCGATCAGGTCGGCGGCAAGGACAGCTCCGTCTTCCTCGACGCCACCCAGAAGGCCGACGTCAACCAGCTGCTCGACATGGGCATCAAGCTCTACGTCCAGCAGACCCCTACGTATCAGAGCGTCGACATCGACGCCAAGCTGTAATCAACCAGGCTTTTGCCTGACTGAAAGGAGAAGGGTATGAATACGTTCATCAGTGCGGTGCTCGTCGGCCTCGTCGGCGTGTTCTGCATGTGGGACTCCCGCCTGCTCGGTCGTCTTAACTTCGAGCAGCCTCTCGTTGGCGCTACGCTCGTCGGTCTGCTGCTGGGCGATGTGCCCACCGGCCTTGCCGTCGGTGCCGCCGTCGAGCTCGTGTCCATGGGCCTGGTGCAGGTCGGCGCCGCCGTTCCGCCCGATATGGTCCTGGGCGGCATCGTGGCCGCTGCCTTTGCGTGCCTGACCGATGCTTCCGCCGAGACCGCCATGACGATCGCCATCCCGGTCGCCGTCCTGGGTCAGCTCCTCGGCATCGTGTTCCGTTCCATCATCGCCGCCCTCACCCATGTGGCAGATAGCGCGATCGATAACGGAAAGTTCAAGACCGCCTACCGCATGCACATCTGCGCCGGCTCCGGTCTGTACGCCGTCATGTACTTCCTGCCGATCTTCCTCGCCGTCTTTGTTGGCACCGACCTGGTTCAGGCCATCGTCAACATGGTTCCCGAGTGGCTGTCCACTGGTCTTAACGTTTCGACCAAGATCATGACCGCCTACGGCTTGGCCCTGCTGCTCACCATGATGATCAAGAAGGGTATGACTCCGTTCCTGTTCATCGGTTTCCTGCTCGCCGCTTACCTCAACCTGTCCGTCATCGCGGTCGCTTTGATCGGTGTGTGCCTGGCTGTCGTCTTCATGGGCTTCAAGTTCAACGGTTCCCATGCAGCCGCCGGTGTCGATTCCGACTACGATCCGCTCGAAGACGACGAAGACTAAGGAGGAACACACTATGGCAACCGCAACCAAGGACGTGTCCCTGAACAAGAAGGTCAGCCAGTTCTTCTGGCGCTCCTGGGCCATCCAGGCCTCTTGGAACTACGAGCGTCAGATGAACATGGGCTTCCTCTACGGCATGGTTCCCACGCTCGATCGCCTCTATCCGGATGAGTCCGACCCCAAGCAGCTCGCCGCTAAGAAAGAGGCTTACCACCGTCACATGGCGTTCTACAACTGCACCCCGCAGACGAGCGCTTTCATCCTAGGCCTCGCCGCCTCCATGGAGGAAGAGTACGCCAAGGATCCCGAGAACTTCGACCCCGATTCGATCAACGCGGTCAAGACCTCCCTTATGGGTCCGCTTTCCGGCATCGGTGACTCCTTCTTCCAGGGCACCATCCGCGTTATCGCCTTTGGCCTGGGTGTTCAGCTGGCTCAGCAGGGCTCCATCATGGGCCCGATCCTGGCCATGCTCATCTCCATCGTGCCCTCCGTGCTGATCACTTGGTTCGCAGCCAAGATCGGCTATCAGGGCGGCCACGAGTACCTGAGCAAGCTCCAGGGCGGCGACCTCATGGAGAAGCTCATGTATGTCTGCGGTATCGTGGGTCTTATGTCCGTGGGCGGCATGATCGCCACGCTGATCGGCGCCACCACCCCGCTGCAGTTCGCTGACGGCACCGTCGTGATCCAGGACATCCTGGACGGCATGATGCCCCAGATGATCTCCCTCGGCCTCACCGGCCTTATGTACTGGCTCATCAAGAAGAACGTCAACACCGGTTGGCTTCTCGTGATCGCCATCGTGGGCGGCATCGCCCTCTCCGCGGCCGGCATCCTGGCCTAGTCGCGACCAAGCGCCTAACCGCTTTCCCCCGGGGGCCTGCCTGGCATCCCATACCCCAGGCAGGCTTCCATCCCTAGATGTGTCAAAGGGACAGTTCCTTTGACACATCCTCAACGGGCCGGCGACTCGGTCCTAACCACGGTAACCCTGCGAGCGTCCGGCAATGTGGCGCCGCAACAAATCGAAAGGAATGTGTCAGATGTACGAGATCGACCTTAACCTCCCTAAGCAGATCGTCGCTGACGTCCTGTCCAACCACGAGATTCACAGCGTCGCTTTCGTCGGCTGCGGTGCTTCCATGTCCGACCTTTACCCCGCCAAGTACTTCCTGGCCAACAACACGGACAAGCTGAACGTTCAGATCTTCACCGCTAACGAGTTCAACTACGACACGCCTTCCTGGGTCAACGAGCACACCTTCGTGATCACCTGCTCCCTCGGTGGCTCCACGCCCGAGACCGTCGAGGCCAACAAGACCGCCAAGAAGCACAACTGCCCGGTCGTCTCCCTCACCAACAAGGCTGGCTCCGCTCTGACCGTCGACGCCGACCACGTCATCGTCCACGGCTTCCACGCCAACTACGCTGCCAAGTGCGAGAAGCCCGGCTATGCCATCGCTCTTGCTCTCGAGATCCTTCAGCAGACCGAGGGCTATGACCACTACGAGGACATGATCACCGGCCTCACCAACGTTTTCGATCTCTGCGAGAACGCCGCTCAGCACTGCAAGAAGCTCGCCAAGAAGTTCGCCGAGGACTTCAAGGACGACAAGATGATCTACTTCATGGCCTCCGGTGCCTCCGAGAAGATGGCTTATTCTCACGCCGCCTTCCTGTTCACCGAGATGCAGTGGATCGACGCCGCCGCCTACAACACCGGCGAGTACTTCCACGGCCCGTTCGAGGTTTCCACCGAGGGTAAGCCCTACGTCTTCTTCATGTCCGATGGTGCTACCCGTCCGATGGACGCTCGCGCCCTCACCTTCCTTGAGCGCATGGGCGCCAAGGTCGCTCTGATCGACTCCAAGGACTACGGCCTGGCTGACGCCGTGCCCGCGAGCGTCGTCACCTACTTCAACCCGCTGCTGCACCTCGCCGTTATGCGCGAGTACGGCAACCAGATCGCCGAGGCCCGTCAGCACCCGCTGACCATGCGTCGCTACATGTGGAAGCTTTCCTACTAATCACAAGTAAGTAGACCTTACGGGTTGATTGAGAGGGGATGGGGTTTGCGCCCCGTCCCCTTTTTGCTTTGGGGGCGTGTCTGTCGCGTCGCAAAACACCAGATAAAACCTACCAAAATAAACCTGTCCCTTTTTGGCAGGTGGGAGGAGATGCGTATGATCAAGGCAGTGCTGTTTGATATGGACGGCGTGCTGGTCGATACCGAGTGGTTCTACAACCGTCGCCGCGTGGCGTTTATGGAGGAAAAGGGGTTCCACTTTGACGAGATCCCCGATCTTTCGGGGTCTAACGAGCCTGCCATCTGGAAGTCGCTGGTGCCCGACGATGTTGAGCTGCGCGAGCGCTTGCGCGTTGAGTACAAGCAGGTCTACAGCCCGGTTCACCCTGTTCCGTATGCCGAGCTGCTCAACGAGCAGACGGAGCCGGTGATGCGCGAGCTGCACGAGCGCGGCGTCAAGTGTGCCATCGCGAGCTCGTCCTATCGCGAGCTCATTGACGAGCTGGTGGAGATTGCCGGTATCACCGACGTGCTGGACTACACCATCAGCGGTCACGAGTGCAGTGCATTTAAGCCCGACCCCGAGATCTACCTGCGTGCCATGGAGGCGCTGGGTGTGGAGCCTACCGAGTGCCTGGTTATCGAGGACTCGCCTTTGGGCATCGAGGCCGGCAAGCGCTCCGGCGCGCGCGTCCTGGCACTGCGTCCGCACGAGGGCGTTAACCTGGACCAAACGGGAGCCGACGCCGTCATCGACAACCTCGCCGACATTCTGACCGCTTTGTAGCGTCAATTCGCCGCAAGAAGTGCGGATTCACACGTCTCTTGCGGTGGATTGGCTCATTTTGGCTTCGATTTAGATCCGTTTGGCTTCGACTCGGACTAAGTGAGTAGACTTTTTGGCACATGCCGAGCACAAAGCGTATCTGCCTTAGTAAAACCGCAGGTCGGAGAGGTGGCTGTTTTGAGTGCGCTTGGTAGATCGCGAAAAGTCTACTCACTTAGAATTTGGCTCTTTGGTTGGGGAGCTGCTGGCTCGTTTTGGTTGTCGAGAGAGGGTGAATTGAAGCGCCCTCTCGCGCTCCATGCTACAATCGCCGGCATGCCCCACAATTACATCTGCCTTCGAAAGGAGCCTACGTGGCGAACGCCATCGATCAGCTCACGGACCGCGTGCTCGTGCTCGGCCGTCTCACCATCGTCCGCCGCGCCATTACTGCCGTGGCGGTCACCATCTCCGCCGTTCTCCAGACATTTCTGATTCAGGCGTTCATTCGCCCCGCCGACCTGCTTCCGAGCGGCCTCACCGGCGTCGCGGTCCTGCTCGATCGCGTCACCTCGCTCGGCGGCGTTCATATCGACATCTCGCTCGGCATGCTCGCGCTCAACATCCCCGTGGCGCTCCTTTGCTGGAGCGGCATCAGCAAGCGCTTCGTCATCTTCTCGATGATGCAGGTCATGCTCTCGTCGCTGTTCCTCAACATCTTTCACTTCGCCCCGTTTTTGGGCGACAAGATCATGCTCATCATCTTTGGCGGCGTGGTCTCGGGCCTGGGCGCCGCCATCGCGCTTAAGTCCGGCGCATCCACCGGCGGCACCGACTTTATCGCGCTGTGGGTTTCCAACCATACAGGCAAGACCATCTGGGGCGTCATCTTTGGCTTTATGTTTGGCTGGGACAACGCGGCGTACTCCATCGTGTTCCAGTTTATTTCGACCAAGACCATCGACAGCTTCTACCGCCGCTACGACCGCGTAACGCTGCAGATCACGACACGCAAGGCAGACGAGGTCATGACAGCCTATGTTGACCATTTTCAGCATGGCATTAGCTGCGCCGAGGTCATTGGCGGATACAGCCGCGAAAAGATGTATCTGCTGCACGCCGTTGTCTCGACCTACGAGAGCCAGGACATTATCAAGCTGGTGTGCGATATTGATCCCGGCGCCGTGATCAATGTGTTCCACACGCTCAACTTCGTGGGCGGCTGGTGGGGCGGTCATGTCGACGAGCCCATGCCCACGGCCGTACCCGATCCCGACAAGCCCGCGCGCATGGCCAGCAGGCAGGCGCGCCTCAGCGAGCAGGACAGTCTGCAGCAGGACGACGGCAAGTAAGGATTTGCTGTATGTGGTGTATCGTTTTATCAAACTGAGATAACATATAAAAAGACGTTATATACGTATTAGTTATTTCGCTATTTTGATAAGAGTGATCAGATATGCCCGCACCCAAAAATGCACCACTTTACCAGCAGATTTACGACGAAATCAAGGATGCGATCGAGAAAGGTGTTTATGCACCCAAGGAGCGTATCCCGTCCGAGCTTGAGTTTGCCGAGCAGTACGAGGTAAGCCGCATTACGGTGCGTCGCGCCGTTGAGGAGCTGTGCTCCGATGGCTACCTGGTTAAGCAGCAGGGCCGCGGCACCTTTGTCTCCACGCCGCACATCAACCGCCAGTTCCACGCCTCGACGCTGCAGACGTTTACCGCGCTGTGTGCCGACAATGACATGAAGGCGGGTGCACACGTGGTCGATCGCCAGATTGTGCCGGCACGTCAAAACGAGATGGAGTTCTTTGGCCTGCAGAAGGACGCGCTGCTACTGCACATTAAGCGCGTGCGTACGGCCGACGGCGAGCCCATCTTTGAGGAAAACATCTTTGTGCCGTTTGATACATACCGTGAGCTGTTGACGGCCGATCTTGAGGACAAGTCGATTTTTGCCGAGGTCGAGCGTGTTGGCGGAACGCCGATTGTCTCGGTTGGCTACCGTACGGTCGAGGCCGTTCGCGCTAACGCCGAGCAAGCGGCCGAGTTGGGCATTGCTCCGCACGATCCACTGCTCAATCTGCGTGCCGGCTTTATCGGCCCCAATGGCGAGCCGGTCCTGATGGGTAAGCAGTACTACGTGGGTAGCCGTTACGTCATGGTGGTGTAGCTCTAGTTGCGCGGTTTTCCAAACCGCGCAACGGCTCGACGCTGCAAACGCCCCTAAGCGGCAATCTGACGTTCAATCGTCGGTCGCGTACCGAAGTACGCTTCCCTCCTCTTTCGCGGCAACCTGGGGCACCCGGAGCCCGCTCGCTGTCGTGGCCGGGGGAGTAAGTCTTCCGTTCTTTTCACTAATCGATCGATTCGTCCCAGGAGGCTCGAGCCCGAGAGGGGGCGAGCGTTTGGGGCGTGGCTGCGGCGTTGATTGCCGTGAATGTCCGCTTTGGGCGTATCATCGTGGGCATCTCGCAAAACCTCGTTGCAAGGGAGATTCATCCCATGGCTACAGAAAAGTCCTCTTCGCGCTCATGGATGTCCGATGCCGCGATTTATCAGATCTACCCGCGCTCGTTTAAGGATTCGACTGGTTCGGGTCTGGGCGATATCGCGGGCATTACCCAGCAGATGGACTATCTTGAGCGGCTGGGTATCGAGGCCATCTGGCTGAGTCCGTTTTACCCATCGCCTCTTGTCGATGGCGGCTATGATGTGGCGGACTACTGCGATGTCGACCAACGTCTCGGCTCGCTTGACGACTTCGATGACATGATCGCCGCGGCTCACGCGCGCGGCATCAAGGTCATCGTCGACATCGTACCCAACCATTCGTCCAACCAGCACCCCTGGTTCAAAGCCGCTCTTGCTGCCGGCCCCGGATCGCCCGAGCGCGCCCGCTATATCTTCCGCGATGGTCGCGGCGAGCATGGCGAGCTGCCTCCCACCAATTGGAATGCCAACTTTGGCGGCCGTGCCTGGACGCGTGTTGCGGACGGTCAGTGGTATCTGCACATGTTTACGCCCGAGCAGCCGGACTTTGACTGGTCATGCCCCGAGGTTCGCGCGTTCTTTTGCGACGTTCTAGCGTTTTGGAGCGATCGAGGCGTTGATGGCTTTCGCATTGATGTGGCACACGGTCTCGCCAAGGATCTCGACCGCGATGATCTCGACCAGTGGCATCTCGCCGAGGGCGATGACATGGTTGACGACGGCACCCATCCGCTGTGGGATCGCAACGAGGTTCACGAGATCTATCGCGAGTGGCGCCGCGTGTTCGACCGCTATAATCCGCCGCGCAGCGCTGTTGCCGAGGCGTGGGTGCTGCCCGAGCGCCAGTATCTCTACGCGCGCCCCAGCGAGCTTGGCCAGACATTTAACTTTGAGTTCGCCAAGGCCACTTGGACCTATGATGACATGCACGCTGCAATCGAGGAGGGCTTGAAGGCAGCCATCGAATCCGATTCCGCCTCGACCTGGGTACTTTCCAACCACGACGTGCCTCGTGTGGCGACGCGCTTCGCCCTGCCGCAGATCAAGGCGACGCGCTACCACCAGATTGCGCTCGACTGGCTCTTACGCGACGGGTCGTCTTATGACGAGGACCGTGAACTCGGCGAGCGCCGCGCGCGGGCGGCCCTTTTGCTTGAGCTGGCGCTTCCGGGCTCGGCATACGTGTATCAGGGTGAGGAGCTCGGCCTTTTTGAGGTGGCTGACATCCCGTGGGCTGCACTCGAAGATCCCACTGCGACCAATACGCACGGATCGAAGCGCGAGAAGGGGCGCGACGGCTGTCGTGTGCCCCTGCCGTGGGTGGCGACGGACGATCCCGCGCAGGGCGGATCGTTTGGATTTTCGCCGATGGACGCCGATGCGGCGCCCCATCTGCCGCAGCCTGCATGGTTTTCCGATTACGCTGCCGATAGGGAAGAGGCGGACCCGACATCGATGCTTGCGCTCTATCGTGACGCCCTCTGGCTGCGGCGCAAGCTGCGCGGGTGCGCTAACGATCTTGCGTGGCTCGATCTTGACGGGCGCACCGGCCTTGCGGATGGTGCCGAGGGCGCTGAGGGCGGCGTCATCGCCTATCGCCGCGACAACGGCTGGGCGTGTGTGACGAACTTCGGTGCAGCACCCGTGGAGCTGCCGGCGGGCAAGGTCCTGCTCACCTCATCACCGCTTGCAGACGGCAGACTTGCGCAGGACAGCTCTGCCTGGATCATGCTCGGTGAGATGTAGGGGTCTCTTGCGGCGAGCTTGCGTTTGCCTGCGCCTTCCGCGGCGGCTGATGTCTTCGCGAGGTTCGCGAAGGCGCGAGGGCGTCGCAAAACTTTTCAAAAAAAGTTCTTGCATTTGGGTGGATCATCCCGTATATTAAATCCTCGCAGGCGGACATGGCTCAGTTGGTAGAGCACAACCTTGCCAAGGTTGGGGTCGCGGGTT
>CAJJZM010000041.1:0-15541 GCA_905197595.1 uncultured Collinsella sp. | reverse complement strand
GACCTTCTGGTCATGCCTTGCCTTTTGAATGACAAATTGTCGCTCTGGGCGGCGCACAGCGTCGAGTCGTTACGCGGGCTGGTAAGCCCGCGTAACCCTAATAATTGGCTTCGTAGCCGTTGCCGTCGCCGGTGGGCTCTTCGTAGTAGTCCGAATCGCTCGAATCGCTTGAGTCATCGGAATCGTCAGAGCTGACCGATGAGGTTGCGGTACCGTTTGCGTAATCGTCAGACGTGTTGTTGTTCAGGTCGCCGATCGTAGAGCTGGAACCGTCGGAAAGACCCATGGTGTTGGGACCCTTGGGATCCTTGCCAGCATCGACGCGCTCCATCATTTCCTTGAGCTCGTCCTCGTAGACAAAGACGTAGCTCACACCGTCGATCATGGTGCTGTCGTCGGCGTACGAGGGCAGGTTGGCCGAGTAGATACCGTCGACATCCATACCGCGCATGGCGTTGACCGTAGCCACGATATCCTGAACGCTCATATCGGTTACGAGCATATCGGACAGCGAATTAACCAGGCCAAAGATCTTCGTGGCATCGAAGTTATTGAGAATCTGGTTGGCAAGGGCGCCAAGCACCTGACGCTGGTGGCGCATGCGCGTGTAATCGCCGTCGGCATAGGTGTAGCGGCAGCGGGCATAGGTAAGGGCGGTGGCACCGTCCATATGCTGCTGGCCAGCGGTAATCTTAATATCCAGGTGCTCGGGGTCGTCAACATCATCGGTTGCGTTAATGTCGATACCGCCAACCGAATCAATCAGCGCCTGCATACCGTCGAAGCTGACCTCGGCATAGTGGGAAATCTGAACACCGCACAGCTCGTTGACCGCCTCGACCATGGCCTCGGCGCCGCCAACGGTATGGCAGGCGTTGATCTTCATGGTCTCGCCCTTGTACTCGACCTTGGTGTCGCGCGGAACGGAAATGAGCGTCGCCTGCTTTTGCGTGGGGTCGATGCGTGCCAGGATAATCGAGTCGGCACGATACGTATCCTCGCCCGGACGGCCGTCGGTACCAAGAAGCAGCACGTAGAACGGATCCTTTGCCTCATCGGTGTCAACCAGAACCCGACGCAGATTGTCGGTAATGACATTAGAATCGCCGAGCTTGCCCATAATGGTGGCAAACCACAGGCCGGCAGCGGTAGTGGCACTCAACAGCACGCCAAGCACGACAATGAGCGCGACGTGACGAATCGTGTGGCTACGACGACGTTGGCGAGCGCGCTCGGAATAGCGAGCCACGTTATCGCGACTGTAGATCTTGGCCTGCGCACCAGTTGAGGGTCTTCGGGTGGTGGTATCTGCGAGGGGCTTTTTATTAAACATAGGCAACCTGTATTAGTAGATGACGGGATCGGGGACGGTAGCATGCTCGACATGCGCGCCGAGCGCCTGCAGCTTTTCGACAAACTGCTCGTAGCCGCGCTTGATGTGATGGATAGCCGAAACCTCGGTCGTCCCGTCGGCGATCAAGCCCGCTACGACGAGGGCCGCTCCGCCGCGCAGATCGGGCGAGGTAACCTGTGCACCCGAGAAGCCCTTGACGCCATGAATCATGGCATGATGGCTCTCGATACGAATGTCGGCACCCATGCGCACCAGCTCAGAGGCAAACATAAAGCGATTCTCGAAGATGTTCTCGGTAATAACGGAACTGCCGTCGGCAAGGGCGGAGAGCACCATAATCTGCGCCTGCATGTCGGTCGGGAAACCGGGGAACGGAAGCGTCTGGATGTCGACCGGCTTGATACGCTCGGCACGGTTCACATGGACGCCATCCTCGACGCGCTCGCAGTCGATACCCATGAGCTCCATCTTCTTGAGCACCATGCCCAAATGAATGGGGCAAAAGCCCGTGACATCGACACCGCGATCGTCCGCCATCAACGCACCGGCGACGATAAAGGTACCGGCCTCGATGCGGTCGCCCACCACGCGATGGATAACGGGATGGAGCTCTTCCACGCCTTCGATAGTCACGACGGGCGTACCGGCGCCAACAATCTTGGCGCCCATCTCGTTGAGCATGTTAGCGAGATCGACGATCTCGGGCTCGCGGGCGGCATTGTCGATAACCGTGGTGCCCTGTGCGCGCACAGAGGCCATGATGAGGTTCTCGGTTGCACCGACGCTGGCAAACTCGAGCGTGACGGTGGTACCGCGCAGGCCCTGAGGCGCATTGGCGTTGATATAGCCGTGGGCGGTATCGAACTCAACGCCCAAGGCCTCAAGACCCAAGATATGCATATCGATCTTGCGAGCGCCCAGGTTGCAGCCGCCGGGCATGGCGATCTTGGCGCGATGGAAACGGCCCAGCAGTGGTCCCATCACGGCGGTGGAAGCACGCATCTTGGCAACGAGCTCGTAGGGCGCCTCCCAAGAATCGACCTGGGAGGTATCGATCTCGAGCGTGTGCTCGTCGAGAACATCGATCGTGGCGCCCATACCCTTGAGCACCTTGCCCATCACGTGGACATCGGAAATATCAGGCACGTTCTGCAGCGTCGTCTTGCCCGGCGCCAGAAGCGTTGCCGCCATGAGTTTGAGCGCGGAGTTCTTGGCGCCCGAAACAGGCACGGAACCTCCGATGGCGTGGCCACCCTCAACGCGGATAATATCCAAGGTCTACCCTTTCAAAAAGCATGCCCGGGGTGGCTGGGCCATCCCGGGCATGATGTGTTCGCAAATGGTCGAACGCTAAAACGTTTGACTATTGGGCAAGCTTGAGCTTACACCATGCGATTTCATTATAGAGGTAGGCGCGGCGTGCATCATCCTCCGACAAATTACCCAGCTTCTCTTCAAAACCTTGAATATCAGCTTTAACCTTATCGGCGTCGACGGTCGCCAAATCGCAAGCGCGCTCGGCGAGGACGGTCACGACATCGTCCGCAACCTGGGCATAGCCGCCGGCCACGGCAAACGTGTGGTCGACAGTGCCCATGGCCTTATCGGAAACGCGAACGTAACCGCGGTCGATTGTGCAGATTTCGCTGGAGTGAGCAGGCAGAACGCCAAACTCACCATCCGTGGACGGAATCGACACAAACGCAGCGTCGCCCTCATAGGCGCAGCTCACGGGGCACACGATGCGGATACGCATAACCTACTTCTCCCCCATCTTGCGGGCGCGCTCGCGCACGTCCTCAATCGTGGAAGCATAGCGGAATGCCTGCTCGGGCAGGTCATCGGCCTTGCCGTCAACAATCTCGGCGAAGGAGCGGACGGTATCCTCGACGCGGACGTAGACACCGGGGTTGCCGGTGAACTTCTCGGCGACGTGGAAGGACTGGGAAAGGAACTGCTGGATCTTACGGGCACGGTTGACCGTAAGGCGCTGCTCCTCGGACAGCTCGTCCATACCCAGAATGGCGATGATGTCCTGAAGGTCGGAGTACTCCTGCAGGAGCTCCTGGACCTTGACGGCGACACGGTAGTGCTCCTCGCCGACGATCGAGGGATCGAGAGCGTCGGAGGAAGACGCGAGCGGGTCGATAGCCGGGAACAAACCGAGCGACGAAATGCTACGCGAAAGAACCGTAGTGGCGTCCAGGTGCGTAAACGTCGTGGCAGGCGCCGGGTCGGTCAGGTCGTCTGCAGGGACGTAGACAGCCTGGACGGAGGTAATGGAACCCGTCTTGGTCGAGGTAATGCGCTCCTGGAGGTCACCCATCTCGGTAGCCAGCGTAGGCTGGTAACCGACGGCGGACGGCATACGACCCAGCAGTGCGGAAACCTCGGAACCGGCCTGGGAGAAGCGGAAGATGTTGTCGATGAACAGCAGAACGTCCTGGCCGCGATCGCGGAAGTACTCAGCGGTGGTAAGGCCAGCCAGACCGATGCGCAGACGCGCTCCAGGCGGCTCGTTCATCTGACCATAGACCAAGCAGGTCTTGTCGATAACGCCAGACTCGCTCATCTCGAGATAAAGGTCGGTGCCCTCGCGGGTACGCTCGCCGACGCCGGTGAACACCGAGGTGCCGCCGTGCTCCTGGGCGAGGTTGTTGATGAGCTCCTGAATCAGAACGGTCTTGCCAACGCCGGCGCCGCCGAACAGGCCGGTCTTGCCGCCACGGATGTAGGGCTCGAGCAGGTCGACGGCCTTGATGCCGGTCTCGAAGATCTCGGTCTTGGTGGTGAGCTCGTCAAAGCGGGGCGCTGCATGGTGGATGGGGTAGAACTCCTCCACCTCGGGCATGGGCTTGCCGTCGACGGGCTTGCCCATGACGTTCCAAATGCGACCGAGCGTCTTGGGACCAACGGGCATCTTCATGGGCTCACCGGTATCGGTAGCGATGAGGCCGCGCTGCAGGCCGTCGGTCGAGGACATGGCGACCGTGCGGACGACGCCGCCCGGAAGCTGGCTCTCGACCTCAAGGATCGTGCTCAGATGACCGATCGGGGTCTCGGCCTCGACCGTGAGCGCGTTGTAGATCGGGGGCACCGCGCCGTCAAACTTGACGTCGACGACAGGGCCGATGATACGCACGATGCGACCATCACCGGCAGTCGTCTTCTTGGTGGCTTCCTCGACCGCAAGCTTTACGGTGTTATTAGCCATTACTGTTCCTCCAATGCTGAGGCTCCGCCGACGATCTCGTTAATCTCGGTCGTGATCGAAGCCTGGCGCACGCGACTATACGTGCGGGTAAGGGTCGAGATGATCGCGGTGGCGTTTTCCGTCGCGGAGTGCATGGCCTTGCGGCGTGCACCCTGCTCGGCAGCCGCCGAATCGATCAGGGCCTGGTAGATGACCGTCAGGATATAAGACGGCACAAGCTTGCCGAGAACATGCTCAGGAGAGGGCACGAACTCGAACGTGGACGAGATGCGCTTAGGGGCGTCGGTCTCGTTCTTACGCGGACCGTGGGCCATAGCGATCATCTCGGGGTCGAGCGGCAACAGATGCTCGACGCGAAGCTCCTGATCCACGCGGTTCTTGGCGTGGTGGTAGACAAGCTCGACACGGTCAAGCTCACCGGCACGATACGCATCGCAGATATGAGAGGAAATCATGCGGGCCTGATTGAAATCGGGCTCAGAGGAGTTGCCCTCAAAGTGCATGACAACGTTTGCGCGGTCACGGAAATACGTGGCCGGCTTACGCCCGCACGCGATGATCTCGCACTCGATGCCGTCGTTCGCCCAAGAAGCGGCGAGCTTTTCGGCCGTGCGCTCCACCGTCGTATTGAAACCGCCGGCAAGGCCGCGGTCCGAGGCAATAACGACAATCAGGCCATGCTTGACGCTCTCATGCTTCTGCAGCATGGGATCGGTGCCCGAACAGGAGGCGTCGCCGGCGACCGTCAACATGACGTCGGTCAGCGCCTCCTTATAGGGCTCGGCCTGCTTGGAGCGATCGAGGGCACGACGGATCTTGGCCGTAGAGACCATCTCCATCGTGCGCGTGATCTGCTTGGTCGTGGTAACCGAGGAGATTCGCTTCTTAATGTCGCGAAGGTTGGCCATGGGGCTTAGTTCTCCTCTGATCCAGAAACATCCGAATGGTGCTTGGCCATGAACTGCTGCTTGAAGTCGCCGATGACGCGCAAGAGCTCAGCCTTGGTGTCATCATCGATCTTCTTGGCGCGAACCTTGTCGAGCAGCGAGCCAAAGCCATTGTCCATGTACTCGATGAGCTCGGCACGGAAGGGCAGCACGTCGGCGATCTCCAGGTCATCCAGGAAGCCCTCGTTGCCAGCGAACAGCGTAACGATCTGCTCGCCAACCTCAAACGGCTTGTAACGCGGCTGCTTCAGGAGCTCGGTCATGCGAGCACCATGGGTCAGCTGCTTCTGAGTAGCCTCGTCGAGGTCGGAGCCGAACTGCGTAAAGCCAGCGAGCTCCTGGTACGAAGCGAGGTCCAGACGGAGGTTGCCGGCGACCTGCTTCATGGCCTTGGTCTGCGCATCGCCACCGACGCGGGACACGGAGATGCCCACGTCGACTGCCGGGCGCTGACCCTGGAAGAAGAGCTCGGACTGCAGGTAGATCTGACCATCGGTAATGGAAATGACGTTGGTCGGAATGTAGGCCGAGACGTCGCCGTCCTGGGTCTCGATGATCGGCAGTGCCGTCATGGAGCCGTAACCGTTCTTCTTGGACATCTTGACGGCACGCTCGAGCAGACGAGAGTGCAGGTAGAAGATGTCGCCAGGATAGGCCTCGCGTCCGGGCGGACGATGCAGCGTCAGCGACATCTGACGGTAGGCCACAGCCTGCTTGGACAGGTCGTCGTAGATGACGAGCACGTGGCCGCCGGGGTTGGTCTCGCTGGCGGGCTTGCCGTCCTCGCCGTTGTACATGAAGAACTCGCCGATAGCGGCACCGGCCATAGGCGCGATGTACTGCATAGGGGCGGAATCGGCAGCGGTGGCCGAAACGATGATGGTGTAGTCGAGCGCACCGTGCTGAGCGAGGGTCTCGCGGATGTTGGCAACCGTGGAGGCCTTCTGGCCGATGGCGACATAGATGCAGACCATGCCCTTGCCGCGCTGGTTGAGAATAGCGTCGATGGCGATGGCGGTCTTACCGGTCTTACGGTCGCCGATGATGAGCTCACGCTGACCGCGGCCAATAGGCACCATGGAGTCGATAGCGAGCAGACCGGTCTGAACCGGCTCGCACACCGGGGTACGGTCGATGACGCCGGGGGCCTTGAACTCGATGGGGCGACGGTGCGTAGCGACGATGTCGCCTAGGCCGTCGATGGGCTGGCCGAGCGGATTGACGACGCGGCCGAGCATGGCGCGGCTCACGGGGATATCCATAATGCGGCCAGTGGTGCGGCACTCGTCGCCTTCCTTGATGGAGTCGACGGCACCGAACAGAACGGCGCCGACCTCGTCACGGTCAAGGTTCTGGGCAAGGCCGAAGACGGTCTCACCGGTATCGGAGCTCTTGAACTCCAGAAGCTCGCCTGCCATGGCGCTCTTGAGGCCGGAGACGCGCGCGATGCCGTCGCCTACCTCGTCGACCGTTGAAACCTCATGCGTATCGACCGTCGCGGAGAGGCTCGTGAGCTGCTCCTGCAGTTTCTTGGCGATATCCTGGGCATTGAGGGTTTCGGACATTAGGCTTCACCTCCGTACGAATTAGCAGAGTTTGCGAGGGTCTCCTGCGCGATGCGCAGCTGCGTCTTGACGGAAATATCACGACGCTCGCCGCGGGCCTCGAGCACCAGGCCGCCCACGATAGACGGGTCGACCTGCTCGATAAGGAATACCTTGCGGCCGAAGTCCTGCTCGCATTTCTTAGTGATGGTTTGACGCAGCTCGTCGTCGAGCGGGATCGCCGTGGTGACGGTCACGCCCACTACATCCTCGTCTTCCTCGGCAACATACTTAAAGGCAGCTGCCACCTTGGGAAGAAGGTCGAGCTGGTCGCGCTTGGACATGGTGTCGAGCACGGCGATGATCTCGGGGCTGGCAGAAGCCAAGCGCTCGATCATCTCGAGGTCCTCGAACACATGGTTCTCGGCCTTAGCGGCTTCCAGAAGGGAGCGCGCGTAGGTCTCGAGCACCTTGTCCTGATAGCGGCTAGTCGGCATTCAGGCTACCTGCTTCCTGGATGTAGCGCTCGATGAGCTTCTTCTGCTCGGTCTCGTCCTCGAGTGCCTCGCCCACGATCTTGGTGGCGACGGCAACGGACAGGTCGGCGATGGAGCTCGCGGCACCGGCGTAAATGGACTTGCGCTCGTCCTCGACGGTCGTATGGGCCTTGGCGATGATCTCCTCGGCCTCCTTGTGAGCAGCCTCGATGATACGGGCGCGCTCGGACTCGGCGTCCTTACGGGCCTCGAGAACGATGTCGGCAGCCTGACGACGGGCGTCGGTGACGATCGAGTCGGACTCAGCGCGCTTGGCGATAGCCTCCTGCTTGGTCTTTTCGGCCTCGTCGAGGCTCTCCTCGATCTTCTTGCCGCGCTCCTCCATGGTTTTCATGATGCCCGGCAGGGCGACCTTGGCCAGCACGATCCAGATAATCAGGAAGGCGATAAGCGCCGGGATGAACTCCGCCATCTTAGGGATGAGGATGTCCGCACCGGCAGCGCCGTCCTCAGCGAACGCGGAAACCGGCATGAGCAGCGCGGCCGCGGACGCGGAGAGTGCGATCGCGCTCTTCTGGGATGAAAGATTCATACTTGACGCTCCGTGCTATTTAACGATCAGCGCGACAACGAAGCCGATCAGAGCCAGAGCCTCGCCGAAGGCGGAGCCCATGATGAAGACGGTGAACACGCGGCCCTGGACCTCAGGCTGACGGGCCATAGCACCCGTAGCACCCAGAGCAGACAGGCCGATAGCAAGACCAGCGCCGATAACACCGAGACCGTAACCGATAACTCCCACGATTCCTCCTTTGTCGTGCGTGTCTTATTTCACGCAGGATAACCTTTTTTTATAACTGCCGGGCTCCATGGGTACGGGCACCGGCGGTTTAACGAATTGCTTACCTTTAAGGCGCGAGCGGAAGGCTACTCCTCCTCCGCGACCTCCTCTGCCTCGGAGACATACACGGCGGTAAGGACCGTGAAGACGTAAGCCTGGATGGCGCCGACCACAAGCTCGATCGCATAGATCAGGATGAGGATGGCAAGCCAGGCTAGCGAAGGCAGGGCGCCAACGGCGTGGGCCGCGGAAACCTGCTGAAGCAGCGGCTGCATGAACATGCTCGCCATGATGGCGAACGAGCCCATGACCACGTGTCCTGCGAACATGTTGCAGAACAGACGGACGGCAAGCGTGATGAGACGCAGGAAGGTCGAGAAAAGCTCGACGACCCACACAAGCACGTTCATCGGGAAGCTTACGCCCTGCGGGGCGAGGCTCTTGATGTAGCCGATCACGCCGTGAGCCTTGCATCCGTAGTAGATGAAGTACACGAAGGCGAAGATGGCGAGCGCGGCGGTGGAGCCGATTGCGCCGGTGCCGGGCTTCATTCCCGGAATCAGGCCGATCATGTTATTGATCAGGATGAACAGGAAAAGCGAGCACAGGAACGGGAAGTGCTTCTTCCAGTTCTCACCCACGACGCCCTTGCCGATATCGTTCTCGACGTACTCGATGATGTACTCGAAACCGTTGACGAAGAAGCCCTTGGGGACCAGGGTCTGCTTCTTCTTGAACACGGCCAGGACGATCAGGAGCACGATCGTGGAGACGATCAGCCAAAACGAGTACTGCGTGATGCCGCAGCTCAGATCGCCCACGACAGGGGTGGAGCTGAACTCGCTGACCAGATGATTAATCTCATCAGGCAGCTTTTCAAAAATTTCCACGACTTACCTTTCGACCTCATGAGGATCTCGCAGCGCCTTGACGACACGAACCGTGCAGGCAGCCATAAAGGCCACGAAGCCGATCGCCTCGCCCAGGAGGAACATGCGAAATGCCTCTCCGAACAACACAAACACAACCAAGGTAAAGACGAGCAGGGCGATTGCCGAGACCGCCAGACTCACCATACCCTTGAGCATGTCCGCATTCTGTTTATCGTCAAGAACCGGCTTGAGCGTAAAGACAAAGGGAAGGAAGGCAATTGCGCCCGCGATGGCGCCTGCAACGATAGCGAGCAGATCGGCTATCTGAAACACTGGCGTCCTCACTTTCCTTTTTAACGCTTCACAGAACAGTTCCCGCCAAACATTGGTGACTATTGTACGAGCCAATCGCTAAAGTACAACCGAAAAAGCATCGGTTAATACGCACCTGTTCGTTTTCTTAAGACCTTCTTTATGCCGCAGGTACGGTAATACGTTTTTCTCGAACCCTGCAGGGCAAAACGTCCGTTAACAGGAGTGCGCGCGGTCGCCCTTTGTTCGTCCGCGCGCACCGTTTCTTCGTATTTGCAGCCGCGGCCGTTTAGCCCAGCGACTAGAGCGTGCCGTAGATGCGGTCGCCGGCGTCGCCCAGGCCGGGAACGATGTAGGCGGCCTCGTTGAGATGGTCATCGATGGCGCACGTATAAATATGTACGTCAGGATCCTTCTCGGTCAGCGACTTGAGGCCCTCGGGCGCGGCGACGATGCACAGCATGCGGATGTCCTTGACACCGCGCTCGCGCAGGTAGCTGATAGCCATCTCGGCCGAACCGCCCGTGGCGAGCATGGGGTCGACAACCAGGCAGATACGCTGGTCGATATCCTTGGGCATCTTGCAGTAATACTCATGCGGCTCGTGGGTGACCTCGTCGCGCTCCATGCCGATGTGGCCCACGCGAGCGGAGGGCACCAGGTCGAGGATGCCGTCGACCATGCCAAGGCCCGCACGCAGGATGGGCACGATGGCGAGTTTCTTGCCGGCAAGCTGTTTGAACGTGGCGGTAGTGATGGGGGTCTCGACCTCGACGTCTTCCATAGGCAGGTCGCGCATGGCCTCGTAGCCGTCAAAGAGCGCAAGCTCGCGCACGAGCTGGCGGAACTGGTTGGTGCCGGTGTTTTTATCGCGCAGGATCGACAGCTTGTGCTGAACGAGCGGGTGATCGACAAGCGTCACACGGGACGCATCATAGGTGACGGTCATGGGTTGATTGCCCCTTTCGTTGCGGCCGCAAAACGGCCTTGCTGACAAGGCGCGCAGCAATGTTGCCGCCGCACGCCATGCATTAGTTTAGCGGTTTGTTGTATCGAGCAGCCCATCGCAGCCCTACTGTGCGGTACTGAGCGAGCGCCTGACTGCATCACACCAGCCCGCAAGGTTTTGTTCGCGGCGCTCGGCGGACATGTGGGGAAGGAAGGTCCTAACGATCTGGGCATTTTGCTCCAGCTCTTCCAGGTCTTCCCAATAGCCGACGGCAAGACCCGCCAAGTACGCGGCACCGATTGCCGTGGTCTCCACCGTCTCGCATTGCAGCACGGGGATATCCAGCAGGTCGGCCTGGAATTGCATGATGAACTCGTTGCGCGAGGCACCGCCATCGACAGACAGGCGCTCAATCGAAAGCCCCACGTCCTGCTCCATGGCGCGCAGCACGTCGTAGCTCTGATATGCCATGGATTCGCAGGCGGCACGTACGATGGTCGCACGGCTCGAGGCGCCGGTCAGACCGCACACGATACCGCGAGCATGCGGGTCCCACCAGGGAGCACCCAAACCCGCAAAGGCCGGAACGAAGTAGCAGCCCTCGTTGTCGCTAATCGAAGCGGCGAGTTGTGCCGACTCGCTCACGCTCGAGATGATGCCCATGTTGTTGCGAAGCCAGTTCATCGTTGAGCCGGCGGCAAAAATAGAGCCCTCGAGCGCATAGCTGACTTTGCCGTCCGCAGCGATACCGATGGTGGAGACCAGGCCATTCTTGGATTCGACGATCTCGTCGCCGGTGTTCATGAGCATAAAGCAACCCGTGCCATAGGTGTTTTTGGTCTGGCCGGGACGGAAACAGCAGTGGCCGAACAGCGACGCCTGTTGGTCACCCGCCACGCCCATGATGGGCGGCATGTTGGTCATGATGTCGCTCGCGACGCGGCCGTAGTCGCCCGAGCTCCAGCGAACCTCGGGCATCATGGAACATGGAACGTCAAAGAGTGCCAGCAGGTCGTCGTCCCAATCGAGCGTATGGATATTAAAGAGTGCCGTGCGGCTGGCATTGGTGTAGTCGGTGGCAAAGACCTGGCCGCCGGTGAGGTTGTAGATGAGCCAGGTGTCGATGGTGCCAAACATGAGGTCGCCCGCCGCCGCGCTTTCGCGTGCGCCGTCGACGTTGTCGAGAATCCACTGCACCTTGGAGGCCGAGAAATACGGGTCGAGCGTGAGTCCCGTGCGGGAGCGCACCAGCTCCTCGCAACCCTGTTCAACCAACGCGTCGATTGCCGGCGCGGTACGGCGGCACTGCCATACGATGGCGTTATAGATCGGCTGACCGCTCACGCGGTCCCAGACCACCGTGGTCTCGCGCTGGTTGGAGATGCCGATGGCGGCAATGCGGTCGGAGTGGATACCGCTCTTAAACTGGACTTCCATCATGACGGCGATCTGGCTGGCAAGGACCGCCATGGGGTCTTGCTCTACCCAACCGGGACGTGGGAAGCTGGTTTTGACGCTGCGACGTGCCTGCGCGACGATGCATCCGTACTCGTCGACGATGGTCGCAAGTACCGAGGTGGTGCCGCAGTCGAGCGCCATGATGTAGGAACCGCCAAAGTTAAACGAGGCATCTTCCATGCCCAGGCTGCCCAGATTCAACGACATCGCTTACACCTTTCTATTGCATCGGGTCGGACAGGACCCGTTCGATCTCTGATGCGGGAAGTGCGCCTTGGCGCAGGATCTGGAGCCCGCCGTGCTGGAACGACACGATGGTCGAGGCGTCGCGACACGGGGTCTCACCGGCGTCGACGGCAACATCGACCCCCTCCAGGATGCGACCCTCGACGGCGGCAAAGCTTATCGGCGAGGGCGCGCCGTGCGTATTGGCGCTCGTGCAGGCAAGGGGACTGCCGCAGGCGCGGATGAGCGCCTGGACCACGGGAGAGGCCGAAGCGCGCAGGGCCACGGTGTCGTCGGCAGCACGCATAAAGGTCGGCACGCAGGGGGCTGCCTTAATCACGATAGTCAGGGCTCCCGGCCAGCATCGTCGCGCGAGTACGCGGGCCTCGTTAGGGATATCCACGCCATAGCGGTCGAGTGCTTCGACGCCATCGACCAGCCAAGCGACGGTTTGCGTGAGCTCACGTTGCTTGAGAGTGAAGATACGGCGATAGCCGGTGCCGAGCGCAGGAACTGCGGCGCCATTGACGGCGGCCTGCGGATCGCGCGGCCACGATGGGAATTCGCTTGCATCTTGGGGCACGGCGTCCGAGAAGGCGTTGACTGCCACGGCGACACCGTAGACGGTCTCGGTCGGGATCAAAGCCAGGCCGCCGCGGCCGAGCACCTCGGCCGTGCGCTCGACGGCAAGCCGATGCGGCTCGCGCGTTCCCTCGTATACCCGATAGACCGTCTGCATGTGTATGCCAGCCCCTTACGCTCTGGTGCAAGTTTGTTTACTGTGGGGCATTCTCGCACGAAACGTTCAACCTATTTGCCCAGAGCGCATGTTGGTTTGGTGAGCGGCTCTAGTAGTCGGTGAAAGTGAGGGGGTTATTGGACGGCTACGAACTTCTTTGGCCTGCCGGCGTGGCGTTCTTGGGCGGCGTAGCGCTCGATGCTGTCTATCGTTATCATCCGACGGCCGTCGACGAGTTCAACATCGAGCTTTCCGGCTTTGACCAGCGCGGTAATCCGCGGAGCGGAGACTTTGAGGTCCAGCGCTGCGTCTTTAAATGTTCGGCACGCCGCTTCCCGAGCGTCCTCGTGGTCGATTTCGACTGAAAGGGCCACGACCTCGGCCGAGCGTTCGTACCCTGCCGGAGTCAAACCGTTGTTGAGGTCGTCGGCCAAAAACGCCATCAGTGCCTCGGTAGCATGGGCAATCGCTTCTTCGCGCGTATCGCCATCGGCAAAGGCGCCGGGAATCTGCGGGAAGCTAGCGCAGTAACCGTCGTCTTCTTTTATGAGAACGCAGTCATAGGTAAATCGCTGCCTCATTTTGCCTCCAACTACCATCCAGCTTGGCGACGAATACTTGCCCACGTGCCCTTCTTTGGTCGATCACCACCAGAGCCGTTCACGGTGACAACACGGTCACCAGAAACATACTTAGCATGACTACCGACTTGCGCGACCTTCACGAATCCATCGTGCTTGAGTAGGGCAATGATTTCCCGAAAGGCAGGAGGTTGCATGGGCCGACCTCTTTCAGCCGTCCTAATTATAAACTACTTTATAATTTTTGCTAACCAGTTAATAAATATTACTGGCGTTGCTTGGGCTCGGTGACGATGGCTCGGACAATGCGGGGGCGATCGGTGAGGTCGTGGACGATACGCACGTCCGAAAGGCCTGCTTGACGACAGAGCTCGGCCGCGGCGTCGAGCGCGCCCTCGTAGAGCTCGCAGGCAAACAGGCCGCCGGCACGCAGCATGTAGGGCGCCGCGTTGAGCAGGCGGCGGAAGATATCGAGACCGTCGGCACCGCCCTCGAGCGCCAGATCGGGCTCAAAGTCCTTGACCTCATGCGGCAGCGAGCGCATGACGTCGGTCGGGATGTAAGGTGGGTTGGAGACGAGCACATCAAAGGTGCCCCACTCTTCGCGGGGAATGGAACTCACCAGGTTTGTGAGGCTGAAGGCGACCTCGTCGGACGTGAGGCCAAGCGCATCACGGTTTTTGGTGGCCAGATCGATGGCGCGCGGCTCGATATCGGTAGCAGTGCAGGTAACGTGGCCGCGGCGCTCCCAGGCAAGGGAGAGCGAAATGCAGCCCGTGCCGCAGCCGACCTCGAGAACGCGGGCAGTGCGGGGCTCGGCTGGGGCAGATACGTTGGCCTCGGCGGCATCTTGCGCGGGAGTCGCCTGTTGGTCGTTGTCCTCAATGGCGATGCCGTATTCGTCGAGCTCGGGCTCGGGGGTTTCCATGGCCTCTGCTTCTGCCGCTTCGGCTTCTGCCGCCTGCGCGGCGGCTTCCTCGGCCTCGCGATCGGCCAGTTCCTCGGCATAAGCGCGACTGCCCAGCACATCGCCGCCTAGCGCCGCCTCGTCGGCAGCTGTGAGGTTGGCGGCACGGCGCTCGGCCGTCGCTCGCTCGTCGGCCAATGCGGCCTCGGCTTTGCGTGCCTGCTCGACCTCATCGTTCCAAGGCAGCTCAACACGCTGACGGGCAGCGGCCTCGGGGCTCAGTACCTCGGCATCCAGATAATTGAGGACTTCCTCGACGAGCATCTCGGTCTCGGGGCGCGGAATGAGCACACCGGGGGCGCACGCGACGTCGATCATGCGAAACTGCGTGCTGCCCGTGATGTATTGCAGCGGCTCGCCCTTAGCGCGGCGGACAACGGCCGCATGCATGGTCTCGAGCTGGGCCGCGTTAAGCGTCTCGTCCATACGCATATATAGGTCAATGCGCGCCAGGCCCGTGGCGGCGCACAGCAGCCACTCGGCAGAAAGACGGGGGTGCTCCTCGCCGCGCTCGGCCAGGTACTCCTTGGTCCACTCGAGACAACGCTTGATGGTCCAAATCTCGTTTGCCATGGGGCCCTCCCCTCTTAAGCGCCGGACGGCGCGCGAATGTCGGAGCAGATTGTAAGCGAGGCCAGCGCTTGGCAAGGGGCGATTGAAGGCGATTATCGAGAATCAGCCCAGAATTTTGCTTGGAGCCTGCCTAGAGTGTTCATTCGCTGACGTCTAAATTTGCATTCGTCAAGCTTTTGGCAAGGTTGCCCCAAAACTGACCAATATCTAACCAAGAACTTGCCACATCGCTTGACGCACGACCCATCAAAAATCGCTCCGCGACTTCTTGAACGATATTTTGAGCAATATTTTCGATAGCGGACTTATGCCGTCAATTACCTTAAGCAGGTAAGCAGCTCAAATGACATCACAGCCGACTGAATAAAATATCAAGGCAATGTCACCAATGACTCCCTACGGATCATTTGACAACCAAGGAAACGCCGATGTTTTGGCAATGCCAGCGAGCGCCACCCAGAGCGAACA
>CAJJZM010000040.1:0-16404 GCA_905197595.1 uncultured Collinsella sp. | reverse complement strand
GGTCGCGGACCCAGATGGCCTAGAGGGATATGGGTGCAAACGAGAAATCGTTGTTGGGGTCGTCCTTTTCCATAAACTCATCGAGGCAGAATGTCATATAGATTGGAACGTACAGAACCTTGCCCTCTTTGCTGAGGTTCTCGTGGCTTAGCACAACGGCCTCGGGGATTTTGTACTCGCTCACGCTCATCAGACGGTCGAGGGCCGCATGGGCTCGAACCTTCTTGCCCGATTTGACCTCGATTGGGACAACGTGCCCGCGAGTGCCTTCGATCACAAAGTCAACTTCGCCGACCTCGCGTGTCTGGTAGTACCATGCATCAGTTCCAAGGGCGACAAGCTCCTGCGCGACCACGTTCTCATAGAGACCGCCGAGGTTGGGGGTTTTCATGTCAAGGTAGACGGCGCGTGCCGTGCTGCCGGGATACCGTGATGCGAGCATACCTGTATCGGACTCGTATAGTTTAAAGGCCGTCGTTTTCTCCGTCCTCTTGAGAGGACTTCGTGCCTCCGTCACCTGGGGGACCATCAATCCAACGCCTGCGTTCACCAGCCATAGGAAATCCTGCTCGTATTTTTGAAGACGAGCTCCCTCGCCTAGAGACGAGACGATAAAGCGATGGGACTCCGCCTCAAGCTGAACGGGAATTTGCTCGAAAATGGAGCGAACGTTAAACGCTCGAGTCGATGCATATTTAGAGATATCGCTTTTGTACTGATCGACTAGCTGAATTTGAAGCTCACGCGTTCTCACGAGCGAATAGCCCGAATCGATATAGTTCTGAACGACCTCCGGCATGCCGCCGCAAACGATATAGGCTCTAAAGTTTTTGAGCATCGCCTCATGAATAAAATTTTCGACGGGACGCCTCTCGACAAGGCAGCTGCGGATGTCTGCAAGCACATTCTCGCTGACGCTGTTTGCCCAACAAAACTCTTCAAAATCCATCGGCCGCATAACAATGTGCTCGACATACCCCACCGGGAAAGAAGAGATCCCCTTAAACTCAGTCCCAAGCATAGACCCCGAGAAGACATAGCTAAAGCGTCCGTCCTCGACCAGCGCCTTCATAAGTGTAACGATCTGCGGATACTCCTGAATCTCATCGACGAAGATAAGCGTGTCTCCTTCAACAAGCGGTGCATCCGCAAGAAGGGCCACACGGTTGATGAAGTCAATGGAGTTCTTAGCGCCAACAAGTACGTCTCTTGCCTCGGCATCAAGTAGCAGATTGACCTCATAATACGAAGCGTAGTTGCTCTTTCCAAACGCGCGAATCGCATAGCTCTTGCCAATCTGACGCGCACCGGTAACAAGCAGGGCCTTATGGGAGTTATTCTTCCAGCTCAAAAGCCTATCAGTGACCTTGCGGCGTAGCATTAAAACACCTCATTGACAAAAATTGGCAAATAGATTTGCCCCTAATCATACAAAAATTGGCAGATAGATTTGACCCAAATCATACAAAAATTGGCAAATAGCAAAGCTCACTTAGGCCTCAAAGCCAGCGAGCCAGCACGGTACTTTGCGAAAAGGCTGGCGGCGCCGTTGTTGAGGGTGGCCAGGTTGACAGTGGCGCCGTTAGCGTTCTCGGCTGCTTGGGCGCGCAGGAGCGAAAGGGCGTCGGTAGCGTTCATGCAGAAGCCGACGGTAAAGTTCCATACTGCGAACTCGCAGTCGCTTGCCGCGGGGTGAAGCGCGATCGGCTATCCCTTATGTTGGATGAAAAGCCCCATGTTTTTGCAGGGGTGCATACTCGTCAAATTAATGTATAGAATCGCGTATAGTGCGAGTAAGATATTGCGCTGTCCGTTTTGTGTTTAGCAAAGATATAGTTTGCATAATCTGGTCTAATCCCTGCTCTATTTAAATAAAGTTGCACGTAAATGGCGTAGATATGCCTGAACTGGGCTTCTTTACGCTGAGCGGGTAAAATCGACCGTTCGCCGCTTAGGTATTTTCAAAATGAATAAAATGAGCGATAAAGAGAATATAAACCTTAATAAACTCGCGTATCGCACGGACGCGGGTTATTAATGGGTTGTAGGCCTTTTACAGAAAGGATTCCAGCAATGTCTAAGCCTCTTGGCAAGCCCGATCGTATTGTCGTCGCCCTCGGCGGCAACGCCCTCGGCAACAACCCCGTCGAGCAGATCGAGGCCGTGAGCAACACCGCCCACGCTCTCCTTGGTCTTATCGAGCAGGGCAACGAGATCATCATCACCCACGGCAACGGCCCGCAGGTCGGCATGATCCAGAACGCCTTCGCCGCTGCCCACGATGCCATCGGTACCCCCGAGATGCCGCTGCCCGAGTGCGGCGCCATGTCCCAGGGCTACATTGGTTATCACCTGCAGCAGGGCATCGGCCGCGAGATGCACAAGCGCTATAAGCGTTGGCACGCCGCCACCGTCGTCACCCAGATCGAGTGCGATCCCGACGATCCCGCGTTCAAGAACCCGACTAAGCCGATCGGTCCCTTCTACACCGAGGAGCAGGCCAAGGAGTTCATGGCCGAGGATCCCTCCAAGGTCTTCGTCGAGGATTCCGGCCGCGGCTGGCGTCGCGTCGTCGCTTCTCCCGATCCCAAGAAGATCGTCGAGGCTGACTCCATCCTCAACCTGCTCGACAACGAGTTCATCGTCATCGCCTGCGGTGGCGGCGGCATCCCCGTCGTCCGCGACTACGAGAACAAGGGCTGCTACAAGGGCGTTCCCGCCGTCATCGACAAGGACCTGGGCGGCGAGCTGCTGGCCGAGGACTGCGACGCCGACGTTCTGTTCCTGCTGACCGCCGTTGAGCATGTCGCCATCAACTTTGGCAAGCCCAACCAGGAGGAGCTCGAGGACCTCACCGCCGACGAGGCCGAGCGTCTGGCCGACGAGGGTCAGTTCGGCAAGGGTTCCATGGAGCCCAAGGTCCGTGCTGCCATCAAGTTCGCTCGTTCCCGCAAGGGCCGCACCTGCATCATCGGCGCTCTGGACAAGGCCGCCGAGACCATGGCCGGCCTCTCCGGTACCCGCATCCACGAGTAGTCTCTACTCTGTTGCCTCTCTCGTGGGCGCCAGGCAAAGCGCCCACAAACTAGCCTCTCTTCATGAGCCCCGCAGTCCGCTCCGGCTGCGGGGCTTTTGCTATTGAGGTAGCTGTTCATGGGTAGTGCTGCGGGCCGCGCCAAAATGACGAGAGTGGATAATCTCCCACTTTGAGCCTGCAAACAGGCCAAAAACGGGAGATTATCCACTCTCATTCTGCGGGTACTCATTGGGGACAGACTTAAATGAGTAGCCGTTGGGTAGTCATTGGGGACGTTCTTAAACGACTAGTTAAACAAGAACGTCTCCAACGACTACTCATTTAAGTCTGTCCCCAATGACTAGTAGTAGGCCCACATGGCTTCGATTTCGTTGAGGACCTCCACCACGCCCCAGCGGCGGGCGCTGCGGCTGGCCGAGTTGGGGTCGTAGACGCCAATCTGGTTGGCATCGTCGATGCCGTAGAGCACGATATAGTGGCCTACGTTGGTAAACGTGCCGGGGCGCACTGCGGCGATGACGGGCGCACCCGAGCGAAGTGCTTGGGTAATCGATTCGCGATCGTTATAGAGCTGTGTTCCGTTGAGCCCCAGCTGCCACGCACCGCTTGTCATAAACGACCACTCGGTGGCACCGGTGGGGGCGTAGTTGCCGGCTTCGGCCAGTGCGCATATATCGACCGGCGTCTTATCGGTGTGACCGGTCTTAAAGATATAGACCATGGTGAGGCAAGTGGGACCGCAAGCGTTTTCGCGAATAGTGCCGCCGGCATAGGGCAGCTCCGACCATGCGGGGTCAATTTGGTAGATGTGGGGCATGGTGCCGGCACTCCACTGCGAGCGCGGGGTCGAAAAAGCAAATGAGTAGCCGGGCGCGACGGGAGCTTTAAGCAGCTTGTCCTCGGCAGTGGGCTCAAGACCGGCTGATCCGTGGGAGATACAGGATCCCAAAAACACAAAGACGAGGCAGGCGGCGATGGAGCAAAGCGCAAGGCGTAGGCGGCGGGCCGGAAGCGCGTGGCTTGTGGCGTGCGACGCGGGGTGAGGGGCGGAATTGCCGCGATCGCGTTGAGGTCGCGAAAAGGAACGCTTGACGTAGTAGTCGGTCTTATGTCGATCGTAGCGGCGTGGCTGCGATGTGTCGGTCTGGCGTTGGCGTGTGCTCGTACTCACGCGGTCTGACTGCTGCACGGTACGGCTTTGTTGCCGCGAAGAAGCCCCGAGCTGCTCTTGGGGGCGATGCGGGTTGTCGTTGTCGGAGGTGCTTCTGGGCGTTGGCATGGTGCGGCCGGCAAGGCGCACGCTTTGTGGCCGTTGGTCGCCGTCATTGTATCCGTATGCCATTCGAATCACCTTGCCTCATGTGTAACTTGTCTATCCTACATAAAATGATGCACGACACATGGGTATGTGCGCCAAAAGCCTGACAAATGGTATGAACGTTGCCGCGCCGCGCGCCAAGCATCACGGCAACAGGTCTTCAAAAGCAGGCAAGATGAAAGTGTCCAAGACGAATGACGTCTCCCGCCGTTCGTCCCAAAAACGGCGCCGCTCGTTTTGCAGTTCTGCCTTCGGTCGAGCTGCGAGCGGCGCTGCTGTGCCAAGGCCGTATCTTAAAGCCACGAAATAAAAGCGCGCGGCAAAACGGACCGCGCAAGGGGTGACGTCAAGGGGCGTCAAAAAGGAAAGGAGGGGAACAATGGCGGACAAGAACGCAGAGGTTGCAGTCGAGGATAACGGCGGCATGAAGAAAACGCTTTCGCTCTGGAACTTCTTCACCATCGGTTTTGGTGCCATTATCGGTACCGGTTGGGTTCTGCAGGTCGGCGACTGGATGGTCGTGGGCGGCGGTCCCGTTCCCGCTATGATCGCATTCCTCTTGGGTGCAATCTTCCTCGTGCCCGTCGGAGCTGTTTTCGGTGAGCTCACGGCTGCTATCCCCATCTCGGGCGGCATCGTCGAGTATGTCGATCGTAGCTTTGGCCGTACGCTGAGCTACATCACCGGATGGCTTTTGGCCCTGGGCAACGGCATCCTGTGCCCGTGGGAGGCCATCGCCATTTCGACCCTCGTGTCCGAGATGTTCGGCAGCCTGCCCGGCCTTGAGTGGCTGCGCGCCGTCAAGCTCTACACCATCCTGGGGGCCGACGTCTACCTGTTCCCGACGCTGATCGCGCTCGGCTTTGCAGTCTACGTCATCTTCCTCAACTTCCGCGGTGCCAGCTCGGCCGCCAAGCTCCAAGCCTTCCTGACCAAGGCCCTGCTCTGCGGCATGCTGCTCGCCATGGGTGTCTCGCTGTTCACCGGCTCGCCGGATAACGCCATGCCCGTGTTCTCCCAGGTTGCCGGTGCTGGCGGCGGCAAGGCCGCTACCGAGAGCACCAGCCTGTTCGCCGGCATCGTGTCGGTCCTGGTTCTGACCCCGTTCTTCTACGCCGGCTTCGATACCATTCCTCAGCAGGCTGAGGAAGCAGCCGAGGGCCTCAACTGGAACAAGTTCGGCAAGATCATCTCCCTGGCCCTGCTGGCCGCCGGCGGCTTCTACATGGTCTGCATCTACTCGTTCGGCACCATCCTCGACTGGCATGAGTTTGTTAAGAGCCCGGTTCCCGCGCTTGCCTGCCTCAAGGGCATCAACATGCTTCTGTACCTGGCCATGCTCGTCATCGCCACGCTTGGACCTATGGGCCCGATGAACTCCTTCTACGGCGCCACGAGCCGCATCATGCTCGCCATGGGCCGCAAGGGCCAACTGCCCGAGAAGTTCGCCGAGGTCGACCCCAAGTCCGGCGCTCCCAAGCTCGCCTGCGTCGTTCTGGGCGTCATCACCGTCATCGGTCCGTTCCTGGGCAAGAACATGCTCATTCCTCTGACCAACGTGTCGGCTCTCGCCTTCATCTTCTCCTGCGGTATGGTCGCCCTCGCCTGCCTGCGCATGCGCTTCACCGAGCCCGACCTGCCTCGTCCCTACGAGGTGCCCGGCGGCAAGTTTGGCATCGGCCTCGCTATCGCTGCCTGCGCCTTCATCATCGGCCTGCTTGTGATTCCGTTCTCTCCCGCCTCCCTCAACATGGTGGAGTGGAGCATCGTGATCGGCTGGTTGGCTATCGGCCTGGCCCTCATGGCTTTCACCAATTCCCGCAAAAAGTAACGCCTAGCCGGGGCGGATCGGGTGCGCGGAATCCTCTCTCCCGCGCACCGAACCCGGCACCACTTGGGTAGCTTTGTGAGGCCGCGACCCAACACGGCCTCGCCCACTATATGGATCCATAAGGAGGAACCATGTCCACTAAGTATGCAATCGTTGGCGGCAAGCTCATCGACGGTACCGGTGCCGAGCCGGTCGAGAACTCCCTCGTTCTCGTCGACGACAACGGCAAGATCGAGTACGCCGGCGCTATGCAGGACCTTCCCGAGGGCGTTGAGGTTATCGATGCCGCCGGCAAGACCGTCCTTCCCGGCCTGATCGACACCCACCTGCACTTCTCGGGCAACCTGACCGACGATGACACCGATTGGGTCATGCAGCCGCTCCTCGAGAAGCAGGCCGTCGCCGTCAAGCAGGCCTACGACTGCCTCACCCACGGTCTCACCACCGTCTGCGAGATCGGCCGCTTTGGTATCCAGATCCGTGACTGCATCGACAAGGGCGTCTTTAAGGGCCCGCGCGTTCTGGCCACTGGCCTCGGCTTCTGCCGCGTTGCCGGCCACGGTGACTCCCACCACTGCACCCAGGAGCTCAACAAGGAATCCCATCCCTGGGGCGACCAGGTCGACGGTCCTTGGGATCTGCGCAAGGCCGTTCGTCGTCGCCTGCGCGAGAACCCCGATGCCATCAAGATCTGGGCTACCGGTGGCGGCATCTGGCGCTGGGACTCCGGTCGCGACCAGCACTACTGCTCCGAGGAGATCCAGGCCGTGGTCGAAGAGGCAAAGATGGTCGGCATCCCCGTGTGGAGCCACTGCTACAACAACCATGCCGCTGCCTACGATTCCGTTCGCTTTGGCTGCGAGCAGCTGATTCACGGCTTCGATATCGATGAGCGCACCATGGACCTCATGGCTGAGCAGGGCACCTTCTTCACCCCGACGATCGCCTTCCTGCCCACCTGGTACGCCACCTATCCGCCCGTCTACGTCCCCGAGCTGCACGACAAGTACGAGGGCACCCTGGTCGAGAAGGAACTGCAGCGCAACTACGACTGCCTGCGCGAGGCCAAGAAGCGCGGCGTCGTCATGACGATCGGCTCCGACTCCTTCTCCTTCGTCACCCCGTACGGCACCTGCTCCATCGAGGAGATGTACGAGTTCGTCGATAAGATCGGCTTCACCCCGGTCGAGACCATCACCTGCGCCACTCTCAACGGTGCCAAGATGTGCCACATCGAGGACGAGACCGGTTCCATCGAGGCCGGCAAGTGCGCCGACCTGCTGGTCGTCAACGGTGACGTCGCCGCCGACATCCACGTGCTCAACACCGACAACATGGACGTTATCATGAAGGACGGCTGGATCGTCGAGGCGGGCACCTTTGGCGAGGCCAACAAATACAGCGCCTAAACTACCGTTCATCGACGACTGGATGTAAAACACAGTATTTGATTGCATAATGCAATGGAGAGGGTCGCTTGCGGCCCTCTTTATTGCTATGGGTGCGATAGATAAAAGGGGATGACGGTGGATTTAAACAGGCTGATTCTGGGCAAGAGCTACAACTCTACCAAGGTCTTTCGTACGGCCCAGCATGTGGTCCAGGCCATCCTGCTCGGTGTTGTCGTTCCGGCGCTTATCCTGCTGCTTATCTGGGATTTAACCGATAATCCCAATCCCGTTCCGGGTGTTGTCGTTATTGCCGGCCTGGTCATGCTGTGCTTCTTTTTCTCGTATGTCTTTGTGGTCCCCGACGACCTCACATCGAGCGCAACCGACCGTACGCTCGCCATCGCATCAAAAATATTCGCCTACACGTCGCGTGGTCTTACGCCCGAAGCGGCCCTGGGCGCCTCTAAAATTATCCTGTCCGAGACCATCGCCTCTGCCATCTGCTTTACCGATGGCAAACAGGTGTTGGCAAGCTGGGGCGAGGACTCGGCAAAGTGCCCTGCCGGCACCCCGGTCGTGCTCAAGACCACGCTCAGTGTGATTGAGACGGGCGAGCAGAGCGTGTTTTCGCGTGACACATCCAATGAGACGGGCGGCTATTTTCCCCGCCTGCGCGCCGGCATTGTCGCGCCGCTTACCGTGCGCGGACATTGCGTGGGTACGCTCGAGCTGTACTATCCCCGCCTGAGCAGCATTGATATGCGCCAGACGGCCCTTGCCTCGGGTTTTGCCGATCTAATTTCCACGCAGCTCGCCAGCTTTGAGCTCGAGCGCCAGGACGAGCTCACAGCCCGCGTTGAGCTTCGCGCCCTGCAGTCGCAGGTCGACCCGCATTTTCTATTCAATACCATTAGCACGATCGTGTCGCTCGTTCGAACCGAGCCCGACAAGGCGCGATCGCTGCTGATCGACTTTTCCAACTACTATCGTCAGACGCTTTCTGACTCCGATACGCTCACCACGCTCGAGCACGAGGTGGAACAGGGCACTCGTTATATCAATCTTATGCAGGCCCGGTATGGCGACGGCCGTCTGCGCGTCTCGGTCGACATCGACTTTGAGGTGCGCGACAGCCTGGTGCCGCCGTTTATCTTGCAGCCGCTGCTCGAAAACTGCATCAAGCATGCGCAACGCGAGATCGAGCCGCTTTCTATTCGTGTTAGGGCTTTCGAGACCGATGACGGCTTGGAGATCATCGTCGAAGATGACGGCATCGGAATGAGCGAAGAAGTCTGTGCGCATCTGTTTGAGCAGCATCGCCGAGAGGAGCCCGAGAGCATTACCGCCGACGGCTCCGTCAAGCGAGGTTGCGGCCTGGCGCTCTTCAACGTGCTTCAGCGCATCCATTTCTTTTACGGAGAAGATTCTGGCATGCGCGTGAAGTCCCAGGAGGGCGTGGGAACGCAGGTCATCGTTGAGTTGAACGGCGAGCCACATGAGCCGGCGCCGTTGACGGTGTAGCACGCGGTTGGATTGAGAGAAAAAGAGGGGAAGCGCATATGTCCGAAGGCTGGAACATCCTGGTGGTTGATGACGAGCCTCCCATTAGGGCTGAGCTACGCTATCTGTTGGAAAAGGATACGCGTGTGGGTCAGATTGCCGAGGCGGGCAATGTCACCGAAGCCGTGGAGTCGATTCTGTCGAACAAGCCCGACGTGTTGTTTTTAGACATTACCATGCCCGGTCGCTCGGGAATTGAGCTTGCCGAGACGCTGCAGAACCTAAAGACGCCGCCGGTGGTTGTGTTTGTGACGGCGTTTGCCGAATTTGCCGCCGATGCGTATAACCTCGATGCGGTCGACTATGTCGTCAAGCCGGTCGAGGACGCACGCCTGTCAAAGGCACTCGACAAGATCGAGGCAGCCTTGGGTGCCCGTCGTGTTGCCCACGCTCCGCGCCAGCCTTTGCGTCTGACGGTGGACCGCGGGGGCAAAAAGGTGTTCATTCCCGCCGCAGACGTCTGCTACTTTGAGGCGCGCGCCGATTTTTGCAACGCCATCTGCGCCGAGGGAACGTACCTGATCAATGAGTCGATCTCTTCGCTCGAGCGTCGCTTGGTCTCCGAGGGCTTTATTCGCGTTCATCGCAGCTATCTGGTCAATTTGGAAGACGTGCACAATGTCGAGATTGGCTCCACGGGGTTGATGGAGCTCAGGCTCGACCGCGTGAACTCGACGGTACCGGTGTCCCGTCGTCGCGCCGCCGAGGTCAAGTCGCACCTGGGGCTTGCGTAAGAGGCTTGCGTGCCGTCGTTTACCATCGCAGGTTTGGCATGGGCGCGCGGTGGGCATAATGGGTGGCATCGAATGAAATCGAAAGGATCATTATGCCCGCGCTTATCACCCATCATCTGTTTGGCGAGGAAAGCATCGACCGTCTTCCGCAGGGCGTCATCACGTCCGATGAAGAGCGCATTGCCTTTATCTTGGGCAACCAAGGCCCCGACCCGTTTTTCTTTCACATTCTGACACCGCGTGTTTCCGACTGCACGCTGCTGGCGCAGGTCATGCATCGGTCGCGCATGTCTCGCCAGTTCGCGTGCCTGCGCGACGGCGTGTCGCATCTGCTGCCGCGCGACGCCAGCTTGGGTCGCGCTTTTGCGCTGGGCCTGCTGTCTCATTACGTGCTCGACCGCAACGCCCATCCCTTTGTCTATGAGCAGCAGTTTGGCATCGTGGAATCCGACTCAGAGCTTGAGGATTCGAGCAGTCAAGTTCATGCCGTGATCGAGAGCGACCTGGATGTACTGATGCTGCAGCTTAAACGCGCCGGCGCTACGGTCGACGATTACCCGCCGGCGGGCGAGATCGTCACCACCGATCGCATCAATCGCGTGGCCGGCGTGCTGATGAGCTATGTTGCCGGACGCGTGTACGGCATTGACATTCCGGCGGGGGAGTACGGTGCTGCCGTTGCCAATATGCAGCGACTTTACCGCGCGATTGAGCCGGCCGGCTCCGTAAAGACGCGCGCGATCTCGCTGGTTGAGGGCTTGGTGCACGACTACTCGCTGCTCGACGGCCTTGCCCATCGCGTGACGACGGAGCTGCCCGAGCGCACCGGTAACCTGGGCCATCTGACATGGAAGAATCCCTTTACCGACGAGGTCTCGAACGAGAGTTTCCCCGAGGTCTTTGATCGCGCGCTGGTCGATTACGAGTGCACGGTCGCGCGTTTTATCGAGACCGGTGACATGGAGGCCGTGACCGGTCACGTCAACTACAGCGGCCGCGTGCTCGGCACCGACGAGGAGTTCGACCGCGAGGAGTAGGGTCCGCTCCTGTCTCTTTGCCGAATCCTTACCGGCGCCTCCGTGCAATTGGGGTACGATGAACTAGCTGCATATCGGGCGAATACGAAGGGTCCCTGTCCATGAAATACACCAAGCTCGAGCGTAACTGGGTCATGTACGATGTGGGAAACTCGGCCCTCGTGCTGCTCAATACCTCGGTGGTGCCCATCTACTTTAACGCCATCAATACCGGCGCTTCCTCGGCAGACCTGGTGGTCGCTTGGGGCAACGCGCAGACGATTGCCTCGCTGGTCATTGCCATGCTCATGCCCATTCTGGGCGCGCTTGCCGATTACGCCGGCAACAAGATCAAGTTCTTCTTGGGCTTCTTCCTCACGGGCCTGGTTCTTTGCCTGGCGCAGGCTATCCCAATGTCCGCCATGGCATTTTTGACTGTGTACGTGCTGTGCACCATCGGCCTCAACTCTTCTATGACGTTCTACGACGCCATGCTGCCCGACATTACCACCGACGAGCGCATGGACGTCGTGTCCAGCTCGGGCTATGCCTGGGGCTACATCGGTTCCACCGTGCCGTTCATCATCTGCCTGGCGCTTATCATGGGTGGTCCCGCTCTTGGTGTCCCCACCATGCTGGCAACGCGTCTGTCGTTTATCATCACTGGTGCCTGGTGGCTCATCTTTACCCTGCCGCTCATTCGCACCTATAAGCAAAAGTACGGTCGCGAGCGTGGTCCCGAGGACACCATCGGCCACATCGTGGGCGGTGTGTTCTCCGAGGTCGGACACACCATGCGCGAGATCGCCCACAACAAGACCGTGCTGGTCTACATGATCGCGTTCTTCTTCTATATCGACGGTGTGCACACGGTCATTTCTATGGCCACCAGTTACGGATCGGCCTTGGGCATCGATTCGACGCAGCTGGTCCTGGCGCTGCTCGTCACGCAGTTTGTTGCTTTTCCGTCTGCCATCATTTACGGCAAGCTCGCCGGACGCGTGGGCACGCTCAACATGATCCTGGTGGCGGTCGCCGCCTACATGGGGATTGTGCTGTTCGCCGCGTTCTTCCTAAAGACCGCCTTTGAATTCTGGGTGCTTGCCATTATGGTCGGCCTGTTCCAGGGCGGTGTGCAGGCGCTCAGCCGTAGCTACTTTGGCCGCATTATCCCCAAGGAAAAGTCCAACGAGTACTACGGCTTCTTTGACATCTTTGGTCGTTATGCAAGCGTTATGGGCACCTTCCTGGTGTCGGTCGTCACCTCGCTGACCGGCAACCCCTCGCTGGGCGTCCTGTCTATCGGCGTGCTGCTGGTGGTGGGCTTTATGCTGCTGGTCCGCTTGTCCCGCATGACTCGGGCGGCAGGGCATGCCGCATAGGAGCGAGCGGCTATTGTGCCTGTCCACGGTACTCTTTTGGGGTTATCCGCAATAAACATTGCGACTTGCGAGCAATGATTTGTCCAAGTGGGTATGATGGAATCAGCTAGGTCGCGGGGCGTCGCCTGTGTTTGGCGGCGTCCCGTTTTTGTGTTGCAGGGAGGGTAAGGCATGAACGCCACGGTCGTGATTCCAACGTATTGGGCGGGCGATGACGCTTGCGCAAACGCCCCTGGCACCTATGACCATTCGACGCGACTCAACGCCGACAATCCCGAACTCGACCGCTGCCTGGCCTCGCTTGAGCAAGTGTGCGACATCCCGCGCATCATCCTTTTGGTGGTCTGTCCTGTTTCTGCCACAGCCGATGTGTCGCTGCGCGTGCACGAGATTGTCGACGCGCATCCCACGCTCAAGGTCACCGTTGTCACCAACACCCAGGCCTCGCGCATCGCAGACCGGGTTGCTCAGATCGCGCCCAAGGGTTCGGGCGAGTGCGTGAGCCTGCGAGGCTACGGTGCCATCCGCAACATGGGGCTAGCCTGTGCCGCTGTGCTGGGGCATGACGCGGTTATCTTTTTGGATGACGATGAGGCTGTCATCGACGCCGACTTTATGAAGCGCGCGACCTATGCGTTGGGGCAGCAGACGCGTCAGGGCTTGCCGATCTTGGTCAAGAGCGGCTATTTCTACGATCGCGACGGCTCGCCGCTGGCTCCCACGGACAAGGCGGGCATCTGCCATCGTTGGTGGACCAAGCGCATCGAGTTCAACCGTTGGATGAAAAAGGCGCTCTCGGGCACCCGCATCTCGCGCTCCAACTACGTGTGCGGCGGCCTGATGGCCCTGCACGCCCGCGCCTTTACGCGTGTGGCCTTTGACCCGTTTATCACCCGCGGCGAGGACTTGGATTACCTCTTTAACATGCGTATGTTTGGCTACGACGTGTGGTTTGATAACGAGTGGACCGTGCGCCATCTGCCTCCGGAGTCCGAAAAGCGCTCACCGCGCTTTATGCAGGATGTATACCGTTGGTACTACGAACGGGCCAAGTTGACGTTCGCCGCGCATCAAAAGGAGCTCATCCCCGTTACGGCGGCATCGCTCATGCCCTACCCGGGCCCGTGGATTTCGCGCGAGCTCGACGACCGCGTGCGCAAGACCGCTATGGTCCGCAGCGTGTTTACCCGCGAGCATGAGGGCTACCTGCGCATCTGGCGCCATGGTATCGACGAGGCAAAGGCCTATGCGCGCCAAAACGCTGCAAGCTATCTGCGTTTCCAGAGCTTTTGGCCCAAGATCATGGACGGGCTTTGGCGTGACGCACAACTGATCAGTATCCTGGAGGGGGCCGAATGATCGACCGCCGCGCCCAGCGCGATAGTTCAATATCAATCTTTCGCATCATTGCCGTTGCCTGCGCCATTTGCGTGCTGGTGTACTTTATTTTTGCCTTGGTGACCGGTATCGAGCCGATCGCCACGGTGATTGCCTGCGCGCTGCTGTGCATCTTTCTGTGCATCTTTATCTTTTTGACGCTCAATCCCGATTCGGTGCGCTCCCAGTACACCGAGGAGACGCTCTCGGTGGCCTCGGCCATGCTCGAGGACATTAAGGGCGGTCTGACGCAGGAGTCGGCGCGTTTGGTGTGCCGGCGCATTTTGCCCGAGACGCGCGCCATGACGGTGGCCATCACCGACGAGGGCAACGTGCTTGCCTGCGCGGGCGAGTTTGAGGAAAAACTGCTGCCCGATACTCCCATCCACACGCTTGCCACACGCTACGTTATCGAACATGGCATCGTGCAGTCGTTCAACCGTATGGTGGATGTCGTGGGCTCGGACGGCTCGCACAACCAAGTCCCCGCCGGCATTATCGCCCCCATCAAGGTGGGCGATCGTACCGTCGGTACGCTCAAGTTCTACTACAAGACCCCGCGCGCCGTCGACCGTACCCAGTACGCGCTTGCCTCGGGCTTTGCCGAGATCTTGTCCACACAGCTCGCCATCCACGAGCTCGAGGTGCAAAAGGAGCTCACGGCGCGCGCCGAGGTGCGTGCGCTGCAGGCGCAGATTAACCCGCACTTCCTGTTCAACACGCTGAACACCATTGCATCGTTTACGCGCACCGACCCGCTGCGGGCCCGCGAACTGCTTCGTGAGTTCTCATCGTTCTATCGTGCCACGCTCGACAACTCGGGATCGCTTATTCCGGTCTCGCGCGAGGTCGCACAGACCAAGCGCTACCTTACCTTTGAGAAGGCCCGCTTTGGCGAGGACCGCGTGCTTGCGACGTTCGATGTGTCCGAGGACGTGGAAGATACGCTGGTGCCGGCGTTCGTGATCCAGCCGATTGTCGAGAACGCCGTACGTCATGGTATGGGCGATGACGACGCCCTGAGGATCGACGTGACCGTTCACCAAGACGGCGAGGATGCAATCTTGATTGCCGTGGCCGATAATGGCGTGGGCATGGATGAGGGTACCGCCGCCAGACTGTTTGACGAGCGCTCTGCCCGTCCCGACGCCAGCTCTCCCCAGGGTGGCGGCGCCGGTGTGGCCATGCACAATATTTCGGAGCGCATCCATCGCTTTTATGGGCCGCACTCCTATACGCGTGTCGAATCGGCGCCGGGCAAGGGCACCAAAGTGCTTCTTCATCTTGATTTGTCAGAGAGCATCTTTGACATTCAAGAGTAAAATAAAAGGCTACGGGCTCAACGTCATGCGACGGATGCCCGGCGTAGTTAGTTGACGAAAGGTTTTATCCCTATGCTGCGTGCGATGATTGTGGATGATGAGGCGCCGGCTCGCTCGGAGCTTCGCTTCCTGCTCGAGCAAACGGGCAAGATCGGCACGATCACGGAGGCGTCGAGCGTCCGCTCCGCCATCGAGATGCTTATGGAAAGTCGCGTGGATGTCGTGTTTCTCGATATCTCGATGCCCGGTGCCTCGGGCCTGCAACTTGCCGAGGCGCTGCATAAGCTCAAAAATCCGCCGGCGATCGTGTTTGTGACTGCGTATAGCGACCATGCGGTCGAGGCATTCGACGTCGATGCCGTCGATTATCTGATGAAGCCTGTCGAGGAAGCTCGCTTGGATCGCGCGATCGAGAAGGTCATGCAACGCGCCAAGCCGGTTACGGACAGCAAAGTGACCATCGAGCGTATCCCGGTGGAAAAGGGCGGCCGCAAGGTGCTCATTCCCGTGGACGACATCCGCTTTATCATGGCCAAGGACGATTACTCCTGCATCTATACCGTCGATGATCGCTTTTTGTCGACGACCTCGCTGGCGCAGTTTGAGGCCAAGCTCTGCGACTTTGGCTTCTTCCGTGTTCACCGCCGCTATATCGTCAACTTGGCGTGCGTTACGGACGTCGAGACGGTGCCCTCGGGCGCCATCCAGCTGGGCATTACGGGCGTCGACGAACGCGTGCCGGTTTCGCGCCGCCGCGTCGTGCCGCTCAAGAAGGCCTTGAGTCTCTAGCGCACTGGCCCCGCAGCCCTGTAGACCCATCGTCTGCGGAGCCGTGGGGCCTTTTTTGTATGTATCTGCCGAATCGTTTTTTGCGGAAGGGATCCCATGAACAGTGCAAGCGCCAAGCGTATCGACATCATCTCGGACACCCACGGCTATTTATCGCCTGCGCTCCTGGACGAGCTTGAGGGCGCAGACCTGATTATCCACGCCGGCGACCTCACGTCAGAGATGGACTACGAGCACCTATGCACCATCGCCCCCGTGCGGGCCGTACTGGGCAACAACGATTACTACCGCGACTACGGCCCCGATGTAGACCGTCTTGCGCTCTTTACCTACGAAGGCCTCAAATTCGCCGTAGCCCACTACCGCGAAGACCTTCCGGTGGGATCCGTAGACGTAGCCATCAACGGCCACACCCACGCAACCAAAGAAGCCCAGGTGGGCCGCTGCCTAGTCCTCAACCCGGGCAGCGCCAGCTACCCCAGAGGCAGCCGAGGCCCCACTATGGCCAGAATGCTAGTAAAAGACGGCCATGTCATAAGTACCAAGTTTATTGACCTAGACTAACCGCAACAAAAACGGGGGATGCACAAGGCATCTCCCGTTTTTCTTTGAGCCAAAGTAAGAAGTCCAACCAGAACAATCAGACC
>CAJJZM010000039.1:0-16548 GCA_905197595.1 uncultured Collinsella sp. | reverse complement strand
TCGCCTTTTTCATGCCAACTTGTTCGCCCTGGACGTCGCTCGCTGTCCGTCCTCTACTTGCGGCGTTGTCTTGCTCCGGATGCGGTGGTCATTGGGGACGTTCTTAAATGACTGCTCGAGATGAGCGTCCAAAAATCCGCGCTCGTTCGATTGGCGCATGTCTACGCAGCGTAGGTTGTCGAGCCTGGCCTTCAAATGGATACTGACTGTCGAACCGGTTCACTCCATTTCTTCAATTTGATTGGACAGCCCATGAACCAGACACGGCAAACCAATGCCTCCCATACTTTTTTGGCAGCGCATGCCATCAAGCAGCTGCGCGAAGAGCGCGGCCTCACCCAGCGCGCCCTGGCGGAAAGCCTTGGCGTGACCGATAAAGCCGTCAGCAAGTGGGAATCCGGCCGCGGCCTTCCCGACATTTCCCTCGTTGAGCCTTTGGCCCAGAGACTCGGCATAAGCGTGGCCGAGCTTTTGGCTGGTGACATTCGGGCCAACGCCAACCGTGCAGGCAATATGCTCAAAGGCGTCTTTTACGTTTGCCCTATCTGCGGAAACGTTGTGCACGCGCTCGGAGAAGGCAGCTTTAGCTGCTGTGGCTCCACGATGTTTCCCCAGGAGGCCGAAGAGCCGGACGCGGACCACGCCTTTTCCATCGAGCGCATCGAGGACGATTGGTACGTCACGCTCGATCATCCCATGACCAAGGATCACTACATTAGCTTTGTGGCATATGCGACTATGGACGGCATCTGCTTTAAGAAGCTCTATCCAGAGCAATCGGTGCAGCCGCGCTTCCATATTACCGGGCGCGGCAGGATATATCTTTACTGCAACCAACACGGACTCTTTACGTCGCTGACGCCTCGCAAATAACGGCTGTCTTCCGCCCTCCTCATGCGTTCCCAGGGGACCCAAAATGAGCGTGGATAATCTCCCGGTTTTGGCCTGTGTGCGGGCTCAAAGTGGGAGATTATCCACGCTCGTTATCTGAGTGTCCAAAAATCCACGCTCGTCGCTACTTGAGTCCGGGCAGGCGGGTGTAGGGGAACGAGCGCTCTAGGAACTCGGAGCAGCGGGCGTAATCTTTGGCAAAGTAGCTGCTATAGAGCGAATCGAGTACGTATTGCACGGCGATATGGCTGGCGAACTGCGTGATGCGGTGCGTCATGCTCTCGTGGTCGCTTACCGTGAGATAGGCGGCAAAGCCGGGGTGAATGCGGGCACAGTACGGCGTGCCGATGACGATGACCGGGACATGTCGACTGCTGAGGATTGGCAAGATCTCCCTGAGGTTGGGGGCAAGGCCGCTGTAGGAGATAACGATTGCCACATGGTCGGGGCCCGAGGCGAGCGCCGTACGCACCTGCGCCTCGACACTGTCGTGGCACGTCGCGCTTTTGCCGGACGAGAGCAGGCGATCGCGGAACATTCCCGCTGGATACAGGTTATGCGAGCCCGTGTAGATGTCCACGGTGCCGGCGCGCATGATGAGCTTGGCGGCGTGGTCGAGCTGTGCAGAGTCGAGCAGCTCCTGCGTTTCGGCCAGCGTGGTCTGGTAGAGCCCCTCCATGCGCTCCATCACCTGCGCAGGGGTGGAGGTTGCATCGAAGGGAAAGTTGATATCCACCTCGGCGGCGGAGTCTGCGCGCAAGGCTGCGCGTACCAGCTCGACCTTGAGCTCCTTAAAGCCCTCAAGGCCGAGCTTTTTGCAAAAGCGGTGGATGCTCGCGACGGAGACATTGGTCTGGTGCGCAAATTCCTTGATGGAGAGCCCGCGAACGTTCTCACCCATGGCGAGAACCGTCTGCCCGAGCTGCTGCTCGGTGGGGGTGAGCCCCTTGCCCTGGGTGATTTTGCGCTTGATATCCATATGGCTCCCATGCATTCGTATCGCGATGTATCAATCATAACGGTAAATAAAACGCCCGGCTAAGCCGGGCGTCTCGTAAGGGGCTGTTGCGCGGGGTCGCTACCCGAGCACGCGGACGGGACCGAGTAGGCCGCTGGGATCGGAGGGTTCTGTCATGCCGAACATGTCGGGGACGGCGTGGTCGAGGGTGTTGATGATATCGATCGTAAGCGCGTGCTCGCCGGCCAAAAGCGCGCCGGCCTCAAAGCGGTAAGGCGGACAGATGCGTGTGCCGAGGGATTTGCCGTCGAGGGTGACGGTTGCGGTCTCAAAGACCTCGCCAAGGTCGATGACGGTGCGGGTGGCCGCTTCGCCCAGGACAAAGGAGGCCCGGTAGCGGAATGTGCCGGCCTTGCCGGGGAACTCGGCCGAGGAAAGGTCGCGCAGGTCTGCAAGCTCAACAGACTCGCCAAAGGCATCGGTGCCAGGGGCAGAGAAGGCAACCGCCCAGGGCCCGTCGACGCATGTGGCTTCGTCTTCGGCGGTTGCCACAGCAACGGAACCTGTAGCCCCAAGGACCACGATGCAGCTCTCGTAGGGAGCCAGCTCGAGCGTGCCGTCAAAGGCGGCGGGCTCGGTGCCGTTGAGCAGGTCGAGGCGCGCGCCTGCAACGGGTGTGCCGTCGGCAAGCGCAATCTGAGTGGAGATACCCTGCTTGGGATGCTCGTTGACGAGCATCAGATAGCTCTCGCCCGCCCGCTCGTAGCGCAGTGCGCGCAGCCAGGACTGGGGCTCGGCGCAAACCACGGTCTGCATGCCGGTATTGGCAAGTGTGTCTGCGAGCTCGGTGGTCGCCAGGAGCTTGATGTCGGCGACCGCGGCTGCATCCAGGGAGGCAAAGCCCTCGCGGCCTGCAGTGTCACCGTCGTAGCGCTTGTTCGGCAACTCATCCAGCGCGTACACGGCAACACCTGCGGCTGCGGCGCGCGCGGCAAAGTCGAGCACGGCTCCGCCGACAAACTCGGCTCCGGGCATCACCAGGCAGCGGTATGCCTGGCCGTTCACGCTAAAGCCGCTACCGTCTGCGGCAATTTCAACGGCATAGCGCCCTGCGTCCTCAAATGCCTCTGCCGGCACGATGTCAAAGTCGACCTGCGCGCGCAAAAGCTCGGAGGCGGCATGCTGCATAAAGTTCGCCTCGCCTGCCCACTCGGCGTCCGCATGGTAGAGAAGCGCCACCGGGGTCGTTGCGCGCCCGCCGCTCAGCAGGCTCGCCGTACGGTTCATGTAGCTCATGAGCTGCCCAAAGTGTGCAAACTGGGGGTTTTGGCCATGCGCATAGAAATGCGGCGGGCAGTCCCAGTCGGGGAAGGCGGCCATGCTAAAGGCATGCGGCACAAACCAATTGACGCCGCGCACCAAAAAATGATCGGCGATCCACTTCATCTCGCGTAGGCCTTCGTGCCATCCAAATGCGCCAAAGACCTCGGCCATGCAGCGCCCCTGCTTTTTGGGATCGAGGTGTGCTGCCGAGGAGCCCAGCTTGGGCAGCACGTAGTTATAGAACTCGAGGTCCCACACGCCGCGTCCGTAGCTGTGAAGGCCGCGGTCCATGCCGGGTACCAGCTGGTTGATCACGATGTCGACGCCCGCCATGTCCTGACCGCCCACGGCGCGGAAGTAGTGCCCGGCGCCCACGCCCAGGCGCGCGTGGCAGTCCTTGTCCTCGATAACGTGGCCGATGTACTGCACGCCGCGCGCGCGGCACCAGTCTCCGAGCTGGTCGCAGAAGCACTCCTTATAGAGGGTGCTCGCGATGTCCATATAGACGTGGCGTACGTGCGCGCCGGCCGGCTCGCGGTCCCACAGGTGCGGGAGCTCGGCCAGGTAGCGCTCGCCCAGTGCCGCGCGTAGGCGACGCTCAAGCTCGGCCGACCAGGGTAGGGGCGCGGTGGCCTTGCCGATGAGCGTGTCCGAGATGCCATCGGGGCCCGTGGTGCCCTTCTCGTTGGCAAATCCGGGCTCATCGGAGAAAAAGCCCAGGATCGTCTTGCCAAACTCATCGCCCAGATGCTCAAAATGCGGCTCGTAGACAGCATCGATGAGCTGCGCCACCGAGGCGCGGTCGACCATATTGATGTAGTCCTCGTTGTAGGAGGTCTTGCCGCTCGTGAACATCACGCATGCCTGCGTGAGGCCCGCGGGTGCATCGAAGACCAGGCGGCTGGGGTTGCCGTCTGCATCGTCGATTACTCGGTAAGCGACGTCGACGGGGCTGCCGTCCTGCATAAATGTCACGCCGTAGAAGCGTTCCGTTTTGTCGAGCATGTTGGCGAGCGCGATGCTCGCGGCGGACGTGGGGCCCACGATGTCGAACGTGCGGTGCGTGAGCACGATCTTGCGGAGCTCGGGCACGGCCTCCTTGACGGCGCCGTTGGCAAAGCCCGTGGGGAAGTGCGCGTCGTCCAAGATCCAGAGCTTAAGGCCTAGCTGCTTGCACTCGTCAATGACAAAGCGCAAGTCGCGCCACCAGCCCTCGCCGCAAAAATCGGGGTGTGGGCGGCTTTCGAGACAGACCTCGTGGATGTCGGCGCCGGCGATCTTTTCCAGATACTCGGCAATGGTCTTATGGCTCTCGCCCTTCATCCACAAAAACGGAAGCACGTGGTTGTCGTATGTGCCCTCGAGCACCTGCTGATAGTACGCGGTCATGGATCCTCCTTGGCTCGATCGATCTGCTGCATAGCACAGATTATGGACGCGTCGGCGCACTCTGCTAATATCTGAATCACGACGAACTATGACTAAATCAACGATTGGCAAGCCATGGAGATCGACGAGCTCGAGCGTAGGCTCAGCGAACTGAGCACCAGTGAGATCGCTTATAAAGACGGCATGGCATTTGATTGGTCGATTATGACCGAGCATGTCGAAATCGACGGATGCCCAGTGCGCAAGATTGGGCAGCCAGGGTTTGCCTATGCCCAGCCCGGCATGCCGCATGGCCTGACGATAAGGAAAAACTCGCGCTTTAATGCAGTTCCCGAGCACGTGCATGATTACGTGGAGCTGAGCTATGTGTATCGCGGGCGCTGCCCGCAGACGGTGGCGGGGGAGAGGCTCGAGTTGCGCCGCAACGAGGTGCTTTTGCTCGACGCCCTTTGCCCTCATGCCGTGGCGGCGCTCGGCGAGGACGACATCATGCTGAGCATGACCGTTTCACGCTCTTTTTTGCGCCGGAGTCTCGAGTCGAGCCTCTCGCGCGAGAGCGCGGTCTCGCGGTTTTTGTTCAACGCGCTCAACAGCGAGACGGACCATCGGGGCCATGTCCGTTTTTACTGCGGCGAGAGCCGTCGGATTCGGCGCTACATGCAGGAGATGCTCTGCGAGCTGTACGACCCGAGCCCCAACGGTCCCGAGATCGTCTTGCGTCTGTTTCAGCTGTTTTTGGCCGAGCTCATGGATTGCTACGAGCGCGAGCTGGTGCGCGGCGCGGCGGACGGCGCGGCGGGGCCCACTGCCCTGGTGACGGGAATGCTTGGCTATATCGATCGCGAATTCGCTGCATGCTCCCTCGAGGGGATGGCGGCGGAGTTTGGCTTGAGCCCTAATTATGCGACGGCGCTCCTCAAGCGGCATGTGGGCAAGACCTTTAGGCAGCTTGTGCAGGAGCGACGCCTGGTACGTGCGGCCGAGCTTCTGCGCGGCGGCGCCACGGCCGGGGCGGCTGCGCATGCGGTGGGCTATGAAAACATGAGCTTCTTCTACCGTAAGTTTCACGACAAGTATGGCTGCACCCCCGCGGCATACCGCCGGTAAGCGCGGGGCGGATCGTCTTCGCTCCTTCGGTGTCAAAAAGTTTCAGCTGCAGCGCTGTTGCAGCGCGCGTCTGCGAAAAGAAGTGTCGGGTTTGGCACCCCTGCCCCTGCCTGTCGCGTGCGTGGGCGATACTCGGCCTATCGACCCGCAATGCAAAGGAGATGCTCATGGCAAACATCAAGTTCCCCGAGGGTTTCTATTGGGGCGGCGCCACGGCCGCCAATCAGTTTGAGGGCGCTTGGAACGTTGACGGCCGCGGTCCGTCGGTCGACGACCACTTCTTGGGTGGCAGCTACAAGGAGCCGCGCCAGATTACGATCGACATCGACCCTAACCGCTTCTACCCCAACCATGACGGTATCGACTTTTACCATCACTACGAGGAGGACATCGCGCTGTTCGCCGAGATGGGCTTTACCATGTTCCGCATGTCCATCTCTTGGAGCCGCATCTTCCCCAACGGCGACGACGCCGAGCCCAACGAGGCCGGCCTCGCCTTCTACGATCGCGTCTTCGACTGCCTGCGCGCTCACAATATCGAGCCGCTCGTGACCCTGTCGCACTACGAGATGCCTTATCACCTGGTCGAGAAGTACAACGGCTGGGCGAGCCGCGAGCTCATCGGCTTCTTTGAGAAGTACTGCCAGACCGTCTTCGACCGCTATCAGGACAAGGTCAAGTTCTGGCTCACCTTCAACGAGATCAACTGCGGCACTCAGGACATGGGCAACCTCTTTGAGACCAGCATGATTCAGGGCTTTGAGGGCCCGGCTTCGGCGGTCCATACTACGCCGCAGGCTCGTATGCAGGCGCTGCATCACCAGTTTGTCGCCAGCGGCCGCGTCGTGCGCTATGCCCACGAGCACTACCCGCAGTTTAAGATGGGCAACATGGACTGCTTCATCCTCTCCTATGCCGCCACGTGTGATCCGGCCGACGTGTTCGCCACGCAGCAGGAGATGAATACCATGAACTGGTACTGCTCCGACGTGCAGGTGCGCGGCAAGTACCCGTTCTATGCCAAGCGCTTCTGGGCCGAGAACGATGTCGAGCTCGTGATGGAGGACGGCGACCTGCAGGATATCGCCGACGGCAAGGTCGATTTCTACACCTTTAGCTACTACATGTCCGGCACCGTGGGCACCCACAAGGACCACGAGATGACCGAGGGCAATATGACCTTTGGCGGCAAGAACCCCTATCTGGAGTCCACCGACTGGGGCTGGCAGATCGATCCGCTGGGCCTGCGCATCGCGCTCAACGAGATTTACGCCCGCTACGAGATTCCGCTGATGGTGGTCGAGAACGGCATGGGCGCCTACGATGAGGTCGAGGAGGACGGCTCCATCCACGACCCGTATCGTATCGCTTACTTGCGCAGCCACATCAAGGCCATGGGCGAGGCCATTGCCGACGGCGTCGACCTGATCGCCTACACCTGGTGGGGTCCCATCGACCTGGTGTCCGCCGGCACCGGCGAGATGCGCAAGCGCTATGGCTTCATCCACGTCGATAAGTACGACGACGGCACCGGTACCTACGAGCGCCGCCGCAAGGACAGCTTCTACGCCTACCAGAAGATCATCAAGTCCAACGGTGCCGAGGGCCTGGATTAATCGACAATATGAGTGCCACCGGGGAAAAGCGTTGGGATGGGCTCGCGATTCGAGTCCCCACCTTAGCATTTGAACCATTTGGCACTATAATCACCATAGGTATGCGCATAACGTTGCGCTTAATCAAGAGGAGAAAACGTATGGGTCTGTTTGACATGTTCAAGAAGAAGGCTGAGCCCGCGGCTGCCGCTGCTCCGTCCTCCATCTCTGCTTCTGCCGGCGCCGACGTGCTGTGCTCACCCGTCAAGGGCAAGGTCATCAAGATGGCCGACGTGCCCGATCCCGTCTTTGGCGGCGAGGTCCTGGGCAAGGGCTGCGCCGTGTGGCCCGAGGACGATCTGGTCTACGCTCCCTGCGACGGCAAGGTGACCGTCACCATGGGTCACGCCGTGGGCCTGCAGTCCGATAGCGGCATCGAGGTTCTGGTGCACGTTGGCGTCGATACCGTCAACATGAACGGCGACGGCTTCGAGGGCTTCGTCAAGGCCGACGACGTCGTGAAGGCCGGCCAGCCTATGCTCAAGATCGACCGTGCCAAGATCGCTGCCGCCGGTTACAAGGACTGCGTCGTCGTGGCCGTGTCCAACACCGCCGAGTTCGCCGACGTCGAGCTCGCCGTCGAGGCTGACTCCGCTGTCTCCGCTGGCGATGCCATCGTCAAGGTCGTCCGCAAGTAGTCTGCGGCAACATAAGGGTGTTTTGGGGTGGTCGGGTTATCCGGCCGCCCTTTTTTATTGCAATGCGGCGGAACGTTTTATTGCGCGTTGGGCGGACCGGTAAACCGTTCGGACGTTAAATCGAGCCGACTGCGCCTTTGCTTTGCCGGGGGTGTTCGTTATCGGCTAGTATGGCCTTATTGTTACGACGCGCACCGCGTCGGGAAGCGCGGTGCCGCTTGTTGGGAGGAATGTCATGAAGAAGAAGCTGCTGCTTGCGCCCCTGATGGCTGTTCTGGTCGCGTGCGTGGTTGTGCTTTCCGGCTGCGGAGGTCCTTCGGTTGAGGAGCTCATCACCGAGGATCTTACGACGCAGTTTGACGAGGTCAAGAACGGCGGCGACGACTTCCTCGCCGGCCTGGAAGAGGCCTCGGGCGACGAGTTCGAGCAGCTGGGCATCGATCCCAAGGAGTACGCCAAGAGCTATCTCGAGGGTTTTGACTACAAGATCGGCGATGTGACGGTCGACGAGGACAAGGGCACCGCGACTGCCGATGTCACCATTACCTGCAAGTCCATGAACAAGATCGTTGAAGATTTCGCCACCCAGTATCAGGAGAAGATCGCGGCGCTCGATACGATGCCTTCCGAGGACGACCTGTACAAGATGGCCGGCCAGGTCATGGTCGACGTGACCAAGGCCGCTAAGACCAAGGACACCAAGGTTACCTTCAAGTACACCGCCAATGACGATGGCGAGTGGTCTGCTGACGATTCCGCAACCACCGAGATGATGAATGCGATGATGAGCTAGGGGAGTTACGCGGTAGTTCGTTACGGCGTTTTACCAAACGCCGTAACTGCCCGACGCTGCGCGGGCACCAGAGCGACAACTTGTCATTCAAAGAGGACGGCATGACCAGAAGGTCTATACCGTCCTCTTTTCATGCCAATTTGTTCGCACTGGTGCCCGCTCGCTGCCCGTCCTCTACCTGCGGCGTTGCCATGGTAGTCATTGAGGCGGCACTTGGGGACGTTCCTTTTCTGCCGGCAGTTGGGGACACTCCTTGTATCAACGCCGTATCAAATGCTCGGGAAAATGCGACCCGGTTTTTTGACCGAATTCCGGGTCGCGGTTTCCGGATGGGGCGGGTTGCGGAAACCGCGACCCGGAATATTGCTCTGAAACGGGATACGGTTTCCCCGACGCGCCTCAAACGGAAAGTGCATCCCATTTCGGAGCTCCAAAACGGGATGCACTTTCCGCGTGGAAGAATTGTCGCAGCTGCGTTAAGCGGTGTCGCTCGCTACTCGCCCAAGATTAGCTCGGCGAGTTCGTCCTGCGTATCTACCACGTAGTCGGCGCCGGCGGCTTCCAGCTCTGCGCGGCCGCGGAAGCCCCAGCTGACGCCCGCGCTCTTAAGGCCGGCGTTGTGGCCGGTCAGAACATCGACATTCGAATCGCCCACATAGAGCGTGGTTGCCGGATCGGCGCCCAGCTCTTTCATCACATGCAACGTGACGGGTGCCTCGGGCTTGGGCGGAAATGCGCCCACACGGCCCTGTACCAGCGCAAAGCGATCGGGGCCAAAGTATTTCTCGATAAGCGGGGCTGCCGAAATATGATCCTTGTTGGTGAGCACGGCAAGCTGAACGCCCGCTGTGCGCAGACGGTCGAGCATCTCAATCGTGCCGGCGTAGGGTGAGGTGTGGTCCTCCTTGTGCTCGCCGTAATAGGCCCTAAACTCGGCAAGCGTCTGCTCAAACATACGGCCGTCGCCCGCGTACTCGGCGGGCATAAAGCGCTCGACCAGCTTGAGCATGCCGTTTCCCACCTTGTAGCGGTACTCGTCTACGGCAAACGTGGGCCAGCCGTGCATCTCGCAGGTATGGTTGCTGGCGGCCGCCAGGTCCTCGAGCGTGTTGAGGATGGTGCCATCCAGATCAAAGATCACATGGGAAAAAGCTGCTGCCATGGGTGCTCCTGCCGCTTGAGTTGTAAAACGCACCCCATGATACTGGGCATGCGTGCCGGGCATGTTTGGAATCTGAATATCTTTAATAGCCCTGAGCCTTTGTCGTTAGCAAATCCTCGGCAGTTGTTCTCCCACAAGCATGTCGAGGATACGGGTCGAGCCCCAGCCGGTGCGTACGCGCACGGCGGGACGGGCGCCCTCGGCAAGTGGCAGCACGCGACCGATGATGGCGGCGTTCTCGCCGTAGCGGGCGGCGCGCATGGCTGCCAGCGCGGCATCGGCTTGCTCGGCCGGCACCACGGCAACCATCTTGCCCTCGTTTGCCACCTGCAGCACATCGTAACCGAGCATCTCACATGCCGCCTGCACGTCGGGGCGCACGGGCACGGCATCCTCGTCGATCTCCATGGCAACGCCGCTGGCCTGGGCAAACTCGTTGAGCGTGGATGCCAGGCCGCCGCGCGTGGGGTCGCGGAAGCAGCGGGTGTCGGGGGCGGCGGCGAGCACGTCGGCAATCAGATGATTGAGCGGCGCAGCATCGCTTTCGATGTCGCTCGAAAACGCCAAGCCCTCGCGCTGGCTCATGATGGCGATGCCGTGGTCGCCTAGCGTACCCGATACCAGGATGGCGTCGCCGGGCCGACAGTTCGCACCGCTGAGCGTTACGCCCGCGGGCACTTCGCCCACGCCGGCGGTATTGATGTAGACGCCGTCGGCACCGCCACGCTCGACCACCTTGGTGTCGCCGGTGATTATGGACACGCCCGCCTCGCGCGCCGTTTCGGCCATGGTCTGCACAATCTGGCGCAGCTTGTCCATGGGATAGCCCTCTTCGAGGATAAAGCCGCATGAGAGGTAGCGCACGTTAGCGCCCGAGGTCGCGACGTCGTTGACGGTTCCGCATACGGCGAGTCGGCCGATATTGCCGCCGGGGAAGAACTGCGGCGTTACCACAAAGCTGTCGGTCGACATGGCGATTCGCCCGCTTGCGGGCAGTGCGGCGACACCGGCATCGTTGCCCGCAAGCAGCTCGGGCGACCCAAAGGCATCCAGAAAGACCTCATCGATAATGCGCTTCATCATCTGGCCGCCGGAGCCGTGGCCCAGCAGGACAGTGCTATCGGTGGCAGTACGGGACATATCGAAAACTCCAATCGTGGGTGGTGCCGGTACGCGGGGGCGTCCGGGCTAGTCGCGGTATCTAAAGTACGCCGCGCAGCTGCCTTCGGAGCTCACCATGCAGGGGCCGACGGGGTGTTCGGGCGTACATGCGTGGCCGAACAGCGGGCAGTCGCTCGGTGTGATGGCTCCGCGAAGCACGTCGCCGCAGCGGCACCCGCGTGGCTCGACCGTCGCCTCAACGGGCACGTCAAAGCGGGCGCCGGCATCAAAGCGCGCGAATTCGGGTCGGATGGAAAGACCCGAAGCCGCAATCGGCCCCAGCCCGCGCCACGTGGTGTCGCATGGCTCAAACACCTGCTCGACCAGCTGGCGCGCTACGGGATTGCCGTCTGCATTGACGCCACGGCGGTAGGCGTTGTCGATTGCGGGCCTGTGCTCGACAATCATCTGGACCAGCATGCAGATGCCCTGCAAGATATCGACCGGCTCAAACCCGGTGACTACGCCGGGGGTCTCGAACTCATCGACCAAAAACCCAAAGGGTGCCAGGCCTGTGATGGTAGCGACGTGACCAGGCAGGATAAAGCCGTCGATGGCGGTCTCGGGGTCGTTGGAGATCGCACGCAGAGCCGGCGGCGTGGTCTTGTGAGCACAGTAGACCGAGAAGTTCTGGAGCCCGCGCGCGTCGGCCTCCAGGATAGCGGCGGCAATGGTGGGCGTTGTGGTCTCAAAGCCGACGCCCATAAAGATGACCGGGCGTTCGGGATTTTGCTCGGCAATGTCGAGTGCGTCGAGCGGAGAGTAGACGATGCGGATGTCGCGCCCCGCCGCCTTTTGCGCGGCAAGCGAGGTGGACGATCCGGGCACGCGCATCATGTCGCCAAAGGTGGTGATGATGGCGCCGTCCATGTTGGAAAGCGCGATTGCGTGATCGATGTCGCGGTTGGCGGTGACGCAAACGGGGCACCCCGGGCCGCTTAGCAGTTTGAGCCCCGTCGGCATAATGGAGCGAAAGCCATAGCGGCCAATGCTCACGGTATGCGTACCGCAGACTTCCATAAGGTTGATGCTGCGGTTGCCGACAAGCTCATGAATACGATCGATGAGCTCGCGGGCCAGCTTGGGGTCGCGAAATGCCGAAAAGTCGATACCGGAGCGAACCGGCTGCGCCGCCGCCACTAGTATGCCTCGGCTGGGTTGGTGGCGAGTTGGTCCTCTTTGGCCAGCTCGGTCATGGTATTGACGAGCTCGAGTGTCTCTTGGGCTTCCTGCTCGTCGACAATCTGAATGCCAAAGCCGGCGTGCACGAGAATATAGTCGCCTACCTGTGCCGTCGGCACGAGGCGCAGCGAAACGGGGCGCTCGATGCCCATCATGTCGACGGTCGCCTTAAGGTCGTCGTCGCGTTTGACCACTTTACCGGGAACGGCAAGGCACATAATGTTCCCCTTTTATACGTTTTGCGCTGGATAGGCGCCTAATTACCCATCAGTTGATGGTAGCGCTCGCGGGAGTCACGAGCAAACGCGTTACACCTGTGAGACGGCGGCGCGCAGGCTGGCAAAACAGCCTATCGCAACGCCGTCTGCGCGAGGCGAGCGCGAGCGATGGCGGCCTGACCGTAGGCGATGCAGCCGTCGTTGGCGGGTACAGCGTGGGGGACCAAGACGGCAAGACCGGCGTCTTTGAGTTCGTGGGTAAGGAGCTGAAGCAAAAGCCGGTTCATGAACACACCGCCCGAGAGCGCGACGGTATCGAGGCCTTCGCGCGCGCAGATTTCGCGTGCGATTCGTGCCGAAGAGCGCACGATGGCGATATGGAAGTCGAGCGCGAGCCTGTCGGCCGGCGCGCCTGCCTCGATTCCATTCAGAAGAGCTTCGATGAGCGGTTGGGGGTCCAAGATGGGGGAGTCGTCGGCAGACGTGAATACGCCCGTATGATTGCCGTCGAGACGAACGGTCTTACCGTCGAGCGCGCGCCAGGCGGCGGCTTCGAGTTCTATGGCGGGTTCGCCTTCGTAGGTTGCCTTGTCGCAGATGCCCAGAATCGCTGCCGCGGCATCAAAGAGACGCCCCATGCTGCTGGTACGCGGGCTGTTGATGCCGCGCTCGATCATGGTGGCTGTCACGCTGCGTGTTTGCTCGTCGAGGGTGCCCAATAGCCCCGCGGCACCCGGATGCTCGAGCAGGCCGAGCTCGCTCAGCAGGGCAAAGGCATTGCGCCGGGCATCGCGCACGGATGTGGCTCCGCCTGGCAGCGCCCAGGTGCGCAGGTGCGCGGCGCGTTCAAAATCGGCAAGGCCGGCGATAAGAAACTCACCGCCCCATATGGTGCCGTCGGTGCCGGCACCCGTACCATCGAAGGCAATACCGAGGACGCGTGCATCAGGCGCAATCCGGCCAGCGACAATCGCCTCTGCCATTACGCTCGCGATGTGCGCATGATGATGCTGGATTTCGATTAGCGGCAGACTGTGCTCCCGTGCCCGCTCACGCGCCCACTGGCTCGATAGATAGTTGGGATGCATGTCGCATGCCAGGGCGGCAGGCGTCAGGTCAAAGAGGTTTTCTAGACGTGCGCGGGCGGCGCTCCAGGCATCGAAGGTCGCGCCGTTTTCGACATCGCCGATATGCTGCGACACAAAACAGGCCACATGGCCGTCGGCGTCCTCGCGCGTGAGCGCGATCGTGGCTTTTTGCTGCGGCCCGCAGGCGAGCACGCAGGGTGCAGTGCCGTCGAGCGCCGGCAGCGACAACGGTTGCGGCGCATATCCGCGTGCGCGACGCACAGGCATGACGGTGCCGTCGACCACACGTACCACGGAGTCGTCGTAGCGTGAGAGAATCGCACGGTCGTTGCCAAGTAGCGCGTCGGCGATGCCGGCGGCAACAAGATGTTCCCATGCAAGGGCATCGTCGGTCTCGATAGGTTCCTCGCTCAGGTTTCCGCTGGTCATGACCAGCGCGTGCATGCCATGCGACGAGGCAGCTGCAAGCAGCAGATGCTGAAGCGGTGTATAGGGGAGCATGACGCCGAGATCGGGTAGATCGTGCGCGACGGATGGCGCGAGTGTAAGGCCGTCGGGGGAATCTCCCTCGCCAACAACACGGCGGCGCAGCAGCACAATGGGGCGGATGCTGCCGGCCAGCAAGTCGCGCTCGGCATCATCGACATGGCACAGGCGTTCAGTATCGGCAAGGCTGCGCACCATAACGGCAAGCGGCTTGTTGCTGCGGCGCTTGCGACGGCGCAGCTCGACCACCGCCTGCTCATTGGCGGCGTTGCAGGCCAGATGGAATCCGCCCAGCCCCTTGATGGCGACAATACCGCCGCTGGCCAGCAGCTCGACACAGCGGTCAATAATGGCATCGCTGGTTTCGCGCGTGCTGCCGACGGCCGGCATCGCCCCCGAGCCCTCGAGCTCCATGTCGCCCGCCGCCTCGCGCCAGGTAATATGTGGCCCGCAGTCAAAGCAGGCATCGGGCTGCGCATGAAAGCGCCGGTCAAGCGGGTCGCCATACTCTGCAGCGCACTCGGGGCACATAGGAAAGCAATCCATCGACGTGGCCGCTCGGTCATAAGGCAGCGACCGGATGATGGTAAAGCGCGGCCCGCAGTTGGTGCAGTTGATAAAGGGGTAGTGATAGCGACGGTCGGCGGGGTCGAACAGTTCGCGCAGGCAGTCGTCACAGGTGGCGATATCGGGGGAGATGAGCGTCGTGTGCACGGTCTGATCCTGTGACGCTACAATACGAAAGACCTGCTCATCGTCGGCATCCCAAGCGTCGGGCTCCAGGTCTGCAACAGCGACATGCTCAACGCGGGCTGCGGCCGGCGCGTGCTCCGACAGCGCGGTGACAAATTCGTCGAGCGCCTCGCTCAAAGCATGCGCCTCGATGTGTACGCCATCGCCCGCGTTGAGCACCCAGCCACAGATGCCATGCGCCATAGCCTCGCGATACACAAATGGCCGCATGCCAACGCCCTGCACAATGCCCGTCACATGAATATGCACATGCCGCATGTGGCTTCCCCTCGTCAAAACCGACCAAAAAGGGACAGGTTTATTTTGGTCGGTAAAACTTCTAAACCTGCCAAAACAAACCTGTCCCTTTTTGGCAGGTGCGCTGCGGGAAATCCCGCTACAGCCCCAGGCTCTGCTTGGTGGCGGCGCAGGTGAGCTCGCCGTGCTTAACGCCGCGCAGTCCCAGCAACCGGTCCGCTAGCTCATAGACGCGTTTGCCGCGACCCTTGAGCGCCAGAATCTCCAGGCAGTTGTGGTGGTCCAGATGCACGTGCATGGTCGAGACAATCTCGTCGGTGTAGTCGTGCTGCACCTCGTCCAGACGGCGCGTCAGATCGCCGGTATGGTGGTCATAGATCATGGTGAGCGAACCGATGACCTGCTCGTCGGGCGTGCGCATCTGCTCCTTGGCGATCGAGGCGCGAATCAGATCGCGTACGGCCTCGGATCGGTTAGCCACGTCACCGCGGCGCGCGATCTGCTCGTCAAAGCGGCGCAGCAGGTCGTCGGGCGCGGTGACCGAAAAGCGGACCAGCTCGGAGCTGGAGCCGCTGTAGCGGCAGCTTGCATCGTCGTCCGCACCGTGATTGTGCGCGTGCTCGTGCTCGGCCACGTTACACCAGTTTCACAGAGCCGACGGAGTTGTGGTCGGCCTCGATGGCCTCCTCGTAGCCCTCGAGCGCATCGTGCGCCTCGTGGAGTGCCGCCATGGCGGCCTCGAGCTTGGCGCCAATGCGCTCCATGTCAAAGTTCTCGGTCGCATGCAGCAGCTGATGGCTCCACTCGTGAGCGAGCTCAATGGTGTCGTCGACCTGCTTGACGCTCATGGCAAGCTGGCTCATGTTCATTCCGACGTCATGCATGGGGAGTCTCCTTTTGTACGGGGCGATATGGTGGTTCAGATTCTACTACGCCCGCCTTGAGCGCCGCCGCATAAGAAAACGGGTGCGAGTCCGTCTGACCCGCACCCGTTCACTGGGGGCTGTTTGTATCTACCATACTATCCGTGGTCGCATACCTTGCGTTTGGCACTCCGGCGAGCGGTGCGAAACCGCTCATGGACGGCAGATGGGTAACAAGCGTATTACAGATGTTTCTCCAGCAGTGCCTGAAGTCTTGCCTTGGGCAAGGCGCCGACCGAGCGGTCGACCTCCTCGCCGTTCTTAAAGACGATCAGCGTGGGGATGCTCATGACGCCAAACTTCATGGCCAGGTCCTGGTTGTCGTCGACGTTGCACTTGGCCACAGCCAACTTGCCGGCCAGCTCGTCGGCAACCTCGTCTACGATGGGCGAGAGCGAGCGGCAGGGGCCGCACCACGGGGCCCAAAAATCAACCAGTACGGGCAGGCTGTCGTTAACGATGGAATCGAAGTTCTCGGGGGTAATCTGCTTAATGTCAGCCATGGTGACCTCCATAATACGACGCGGCTCGGCCGCGTAAAACTCAGTACGACCGTGCTTATACCCAGCGGCCCGCAAAGCAAC
>CAJJZM010000038.1:0-16693 GCA_905197595.1 uncultured Collinsella sp. | reverse complement strand
CATGCTTAAGCGTTTTACTGTTGATGGCTATAGGAATTTTCCGACTCCGGTTACATTTAACTTTGCAGCTTCTCGTGATTACCAGTTTGCAGAAAATAACGTTAAAAACGGAACTGTGAAAACCGCACTTTTGATCGGCAGAAATGCGTCTGGTAAATCGAATTTCGGTTCAGCTTTATTCGACATTACGTTCGGCTTTCCAGAGGCATTCAATTATTCTGACCAGGATGATCGTCTGTTTTTGAATGCTGATTGCGGGCGAGGTACGGCACAGTTCACCTATGTCTTTGAATTTGACGGTCGCGAAATCAATTACTGCTATGAGAAGACTTCTCCGACTACTTGGCTTCACGAGACCCTATCGATTGATGGGGAACGAATTTTCGATTTCAATAACGCACGCGGCGTTTTCGAAGAGAACCACCTTGAACGAATCGGTGCAGCTGGCATTAATTTTGAATTCTTCGACGCTTCGTTGAGTCTTCTTTCTTATATAACGAGCAGTCTTCCAACTAATGTTTTAGGTGTCTTGGCTGAATTACGCCGATTTGTCTCGCACATGAGGCTGATTCGCATGGACAGCTTTCGATTAAAAGGGGTTGAAACAAAAAAGGTAATCGACAAAATCATACGCGAGAACAAAGTTGCGGAATTTGAATCATTTATTCGCAATTTTGGAGTCGATGAGTCCCTGATCGTTATTAAAGAGTCCGACGGCTCGCCTGTTCTATATTTCAATCATCCCATGCGATGCGTCCCGTTTGTCGAGGCATGTTCTAGCGGTACAAGAACCCTGGTTAAGTTGTTCTCTGAGCTTGAGCTAAACGAGTCTGCCAGCTTTTTGTTCATAGATGAGTTTGACGCTTTTTGCCACTTTGAGATGGCTGAGAGCCTTTTGAAGCTCTTTGGTTCCAAGGCCTCTTGTCAGATATTGTGCTCCACCCACAACACTTCTCTTGTTAAGAATGGCGCAATGAGGCCCGACTGCGTTTATCAAATCTCTGCAAAAGAGGGTATTCGAACCTTGGCCGATTCCACCGATCGTGAGTTGAGGCTCGGCAACAATATTGAGAGGCTCCTCCGAGCCGGAGAGTTTGAGTAGCCATGAACGGTGCGTCTGAAAAGAACGTTCTGCTCATTGTTGAAGGCGCTAAACGCGAGCCTCAGCTGATGGGGCGTTTATTTGAATCTTTTAGCCTCGTGGATGATCATCAAATTGTTCCTGTCGAGATTAATGTTCACGACTTTCTTGATAAGCTCTTTCAAGAATATGGTTGCGATTTCGAGTCCATTGATCTTAAGCCCTTTGTTGCCGAGCTTCTTTCGGACAAAGATGATGCGGCTCGGCTTCTCGAATCCAGATTTACGGACACCTTGCTCATATTTGACTTAGATCCTCAGGACAATCGGCACGATTTTAAGCGCCTTGAGCTAATGCAAGACTATTACTGCGATAGTACTGATATGGGTCAGCTATATCTAAGCTATCCATCGGTTGAAGCATATCGTGATTTTGATCCCTTGAAGTATCTCTCTCTGGATGACGCCCTTGTTCCTTCAGATGTGATTTTTGGTCAGCGATCTTATAAGGACTGGGTTGCTAGGAGGGGAGATTCGCTTGCGGATATTGGGCGTATTGATGGTTTTACATTTGCTTGCATTATTGCCGTCCATGCCCTGAGGTCGCTTTTGCTAACTAGTGAGCAGGTGACGCAAAATGCAAACGAGTCTGTGGCTGACTTGGCTGCGGCTGTGGCCGGCGTCGACCATTCTGAACTTTTGCTCAAGGAGATTGGTCGTTTGCAGAACGGTTCATTTTGTGCTTGTTGCACCTGCATTTTCTTTATCGCAAATTGGCCCAAGAGGCTTAACGACGTTTGGAACAAGGCGATTATGAGGGGCTTGGGTATTCGTTTGCTCTAAAGAACTCCCTCCGCCTTTTATTTTCGGAAGTGCGAGGAAAAACCGAAAACCGCCGAGCACACCCCAATTTTTGGCAACAAAACCGCAGATCGCGGATGCCCAAAATAGGGGCCTGGTCGACAGGCCTCGGTTTTTCACCGCACTTCCGGAATCATCCGCCGGAAGTATGCGGCAAATTTTGGAACCCTCGAGCACATTGCCCTTATCATAAAAAGAAACCGCAGGTAGACGTGTTGTCACTATACGGTGTTGTCGGCATGTCTTGAATTTGCCGCATACTTCTGGATTGGGTGCTCATTTAGCACTCTCGATGTCCCCACATCCTCTAAAAAAGTTCTTAAAACAGCCTTAAAGGCGTTCCAACTCGCGTTGACAGCGTAAAATACGCATGTTTGACTATGACAGAAGTGGATTTTAGGGGAGGAGCACGCCATGGAGGTGCTGGTTGTTGGCAACACCGCATATGTTGACGATGACTTTTGTGCCAAGGCGTTCCCCGGGGGCCACGTTAAGGTCGTCGCTGCCGCGGAAGCGGGCCGCGATGAGTCGTCGCCTCATGCCTCGTGGAAAGAGCTGCTTCAGCACTTGGAGCAGGCCTACGAGTTCGACCGCGTGGTCTACCTGTCTAATTACCTAACCCCGCATACCGATACTGTGGGCGATATCGAGCTGCTGCGCTCGGTCTTTCGTACGTGCGCGGGTCGCCGGATCCAGCTGTTGTATATAGCAGGTCCCGCGGGTGCCGAGGGTGCCGCTGATGCCGCGGGGCGAACGGGCAAGGGCATTATCGCGCACGCAGCCAACGACCTGTGCCGCTACTACGCTGCTCGCGAGGGCGTTCAGACCAAGATCCTGCGCGTGCCGTTCCTGTATACCGCGTCTGCCGCGCTGGAAGACCCGTTTTTGGTGCCGTTGTTCGACGCGTGCTCAACCGGATCGGCCGCTCTGCAGGGCGCGCAGGATGCGGCGTTTCCCCTGCTGTGTGCCGAGGAGCTTTCGGTGCTGGTACGCCGTATCTTCGACAGCTGGGATGGCAACTTTGAGACGCTCGACGTAGCCGATACCTTCCATCACACGGCGGGTGAGGTGGGCGAAGCCCTTCAGGCGCTGTTCCCAGGGCTCTCAGTTGCCTATGGCGATTCTGCCGGCTACGCCCTGCCCGCCAGTGACGTCGCTCGCGTGCGCTATGGCTGGTTTCAGCGCTACGACTTACTGCGCGACCTCTCGACCATTCAGGCTCGCTGGGATGCTGGTCGCGCAAAGAAGGTCAACCCCTTGCGCGCCGCCATCGACCGCATTCAAATGCGCACGCTGCCTGTTAAATGCCTGGAGACGGCAGCCGCCTGGGTGCTCTTTGAAGTGCTGGAGCGCTTGTTCTCCCAATCGGCCCAGCTCAACGTGCTCGATTATCGCCTGCTCTACGTGGTGCTGATCGGCACGCTGTATGGCTTGGACTTTGGCCTTGTTGCGGCGCTGCTGGCGTCGGTGGGTTTGGCCGCGAGTTACTTTACTCAGTACGGTTATACCTTCCAGGGCCTGTTCTACGAGCCGTCCAACTGGCTGCCGTTTATCGCGTACTTTGTTGTGGGTGCCGTGTGCGGCTATGTGCAGCTGCGCAACAGCGAAGCCATTAGGGCGGAGCGCGATCAAAACGAGCTCGTGCGCAACCGCAATACGTTCCTTACGCAGCTCTACCACGACGCGAACGAGGACAAGCGCGCGTACAGGCGCCAGATCGTGGGTCGCCATGACAGCTTTGGCAAGATCTTTGCCGTGACGCAGGAGCTTGACGTGTTCAACCCACGCGATATCTATCGCAAGTGCTGCGAGCTTCTGGGTGAGATCCTCGAGAACGATTCGGTGGCGATCTACCATGTTTCGGGCGGGGCATTTGCACGTCTGGTGGCGGCAAGTCCCGCGATTGCCGAAGATGCCGCACGTTCGCTCACGCTTGAGCAGCTTGCACCTCTTTTGGGCGATGGGGGTCGTTCGAATCTGTGGGTGAACCGCGAGCTGACGCCGGGGCTTCCCATGTTTGGATACACGATCGAGCGCGATGGGGCACCCGCCGTGTTGATCTTTGTGCGTAGTGCGGCCGAAAACCAAATGACGCTCTATTACCAAAACCTGTTCCGCATCTTGTGCGGCCTGGTCGAAAGCGCGCTGGGCCGTGCCTTTGACTATGAGGCGGTGGCACAGGATAAACGCTGCGTTGACGGCACTTGCGTGCTCAAGCAGGCTGCCTTTGGCCAAGAGCTCGCGGCCGAGCAGGCGCTGGCAGATGGCAAGATGGGCAGCTTTTTGCTCCTGCGCGTGGTACCGGGCATGGAGCCTGTCGGCGAGCTGGTGGGCGCAATTGGGTCGGCAATCCGCGAGAGCGATGCGGCGGGCCTGGTCGATGGTGACATGCTCTACCTGCTTATGCGCCAGGCAAAGGCGTGCGATCTGCCCATTATCCGCGAGCGCCTGAGCGCAAAGCAGATTGCGGTGGAGCCCGTTGACGGCGAGGACATCGTGGCGCTGCTGCAGCACATCTCTTACACCGGTGACGGTGAGGGGGGTGCCGCTTGACGTTGCTGCCGTCTTGCTGCTGATTCATGCGCTGGTTTGCCTGATGCTGTGGACGCTCATGAAGTTGGGCCTGCTGCCGGTGCGCGGGCACATGCTGGCTGTAATAGTGCTGGTGCCGCTGTGGGGCCCGTTGCTGGTGGTTCTGCTATCGGTCCGCAGCGCGGTGTTTGGCGAGGGGCTGAAAGAGTCTGCGCTGGAGTCGCTGCGCTTCAACGACGACCTGCATCGCAGCATCCTAGTGCACGAACGTGATGCCGATGCAGGCGTAGTGCCGCTCGAGGAGGCGCTCATCGTCAACGACCCGGCAGAACGGCGCCGCCTAATGCTCTCCATGCTCACCGAGGAGCCCGACGCGTACCTGGCGCAGCTGCAGGCGGCTAAGCTTAACGACGACGTTGAGGTGGCTCACTATGCCGCGACGGCGGTGGCGCAGATCTCCAAGGAGTCCGACCTTAAACTGCAGCAGCTGGAGCGTGCCTTTAAGACGGACCCGAGCGCGCAAAACCTCAACGAATACTGCGATTTTCTTGGTGAATACTTGGGCTCGGGCTTGGCTGAGGGGCGCGTGGCTCAGATTCAACGCCAACAGTACGCGCGCCTGCTTGCGCGTCGCTGCGAGCGCGAGGACACCCTTGAGCTTCGCATTCGATACGCGACGGCGCTGGCCGATGTCGGACAGATCGACGAGGCGCAGGCCGTGACCGACCAGCTGGTGCTCGACGTGCCCGAGGAGCAGGAGGTTTGGATGCTTTGCCTGCGCCTGGCGGTGATGCGCCGCGACGGTGACGAGGTCCACCGCGTGATCGATGCGATTGACAAACAGCATGTATACTTGAGCGCCGCCAACCGCGAGGAACTGGCGTTTTGGCGCAACGGAGAGGAGGCCCGATGAGCGTGGTGCAGCATATCCGCGACCGTGCGGGCCATTTTCGCTGGATGGGGCTGCTTGTGGTGTGGGCGGTCTTTATTGCCATGGCGGCCGTGCTGCTGGTGGAGCGCGCCGGCGTGCAGTACAGTGCGGGCCAGCATAAGCTGGGGATGCTTGCCGCCAACGATGCGGTGCCGGCTTCCTCCGCAATATTTGGCCAAAAGCCCACGTGCCTGGTCATTACCGATTCCGACCAAGCTGGCGTCGAGGACGTAAAGGAGCAGTTTGACCAGATCCTGCTCGACATGAAGATCGCGCACCGCGACGTGGACCTTGCCCTGGACGGCGTGGATGCCATTCCCTCGCTGACCTCCTTCGATCGCGTGATTTTGCTCATGCCGTCGCTCGATGGGCTCGGTACGCACCTGAGTGACATTATGAGTTGGGTGAGTGCCGGTGGTTCGCTTATGCTCGCCATGCCTCCGGATAACTCGAGCTATCTGCAAGTAATTGCCCCCAAGCTTGGCATTGAATCGGCCGGATATGACTATGTAAAAGCCGAAAGCATTGTGCCGAGCGAGGACTTTATGCTGGGCGGGGGAGAGTGCTACGAGCTCTCGGACCCCTTCGATTCGTCGCTTTCGGTTTCGCTGCGCGAGACGGCTCGTGTGTGGGCTAAGACCGGCGATGCGGGCGCCCCGCTCATTTGGTCGAATGACTGCGGTAGCGGGCGCACCGTGGTATGCAATATCGGTATCTATGACAAGGTTATGCGCGGTTTTTACGCCGCGGCGATCAGCCTGCTGGGCGATGCCACGGCCTATCCGGTCATCAACAGCGCCGTTTTCTACCTAGACGACTTTCCCAGCCCCGTGCCCTCGGGCGATGGCACCTACATCAAGCGCGACTACGGGCTTTCCATTGCTGATTTTTACACCAAGGTTTGGTGGCCCGATCTGCAAAAGCTCGCGCAAAAATATGGCATTCGCTTTACCGGCGTGATGATCGAAAACTACGAGGACGCGGTCAACCAGACCGAGCCCGCGCGCCAGGCCGATACCACGCAGTTCCGCTACTTTGGCGGCATGCTGCTGCAGATGGGCGGAGAGCTGGGCTTTCACGGCTACAACCATCAGCCTCTGGCGCTCTGGGATACCGACTATGGCAAGCTGTACGACTACAAGACGTGGAAGAACAAGGATGCGCTTGTCGCATCGCTCAACGAGCTCATCGCCTTTCAGGACGAGGTGCTGCCCAACGCGCACGGCTCGGTCTATGTGCCACCGTCGAATATCCTTTCGGCCCGTGCGCGCAAGCTTATTGGCACCGACGTTCCGCGCATTAAGACCATCGCCAGTACGTATTTTGAGGATGGCACCGTCTTGCCCTATGTGCAGGAGTTTGGCGTGGCGAGCGATGGCATTGTGGAGCAGCCACGTATTGTCTCGGGCGGCATGGTCAACGATTCCTATATGCGTCTGGCAGCCGTGTCCGAGCTCAACATGCACTACGTGAGTACGCACTTTATGCACCCGGATGATCTGCTCGATCCCGATCGCGGCGCCAAGGAGGGCTGGGAGGTCTACAAGGGCGGTCTGACCAACTACCTGGAGTGGCTTACCAAGTCTGCGCCCGACCTGCGGCGCCAGACCGGTTCGGAATGCTCGGGCGCCATCCAGCGCTTTTCGTCCGTGACGGTGAGCGTGGATACAAGTGCGGATGCCTGGACGCTCAGCCTGGGCAATTTCCACGACGAGGCGTGGCTCATGTTCCGCGCCAACAACGGTGAGCCCGGTGCAGTCACGGGTGGCGAGATTACGCATCTGACGGGCGACCTGTACCTGGTCAAAGCCACGGACAAGACGGTGACCATTGCACGCAAGGAGGGTGGCGACAAATGAGAATCTGCTTGGTACTCGAGGGTTGCTACCCCTATGTGCACGGCGGCGTGTCCACCTGGATGCACGGCTACATACAGGCCATGCCCGAGCACGAGTTTGTGCTGTGGGTGATTGGCGCGCATGCTGTCGACCGCGGCAAGTTTGTCTACGAGCTGCCCGGCAACGTGGTCGAGGTGCACGAGGTGTTTCTGGACGACGCCCTGCGCCTATCGGGCGAGCAAGAAGAGGCCGACTTTAACGCCCGCGAGCGCGAGGCGCTGCGCCGCCTGGTGTCGCTCTCCAATCCGGACTGGGACGTGCTATTCGATATCTTCCAGCGCCGTCGCGTGCATCCGCTCTCGTTTTTGCAGAGTCGCGCCTTTATGGATATCTTTCGCGACGTGTGCCTGGCCGAGTACCCATACACGCCCTTTGCCGATGCATTCCACACCATGCGCTCCATGCTGCTGCCCGTGCTCTACCTTCTGGGCAGCGAGGTGCCGGTGGCCGATGTGTACCACGCCATCTCGACCGGCTACGGTGGCCTGCTCGCCTGCCTGGGCTCAAGCGTTCACCATGCGCCGGTGCTGCTGACCGAGCATGGCATCTATACTCGCGAACGCGAGGAAGAGATCATTCGCGCTGACTGGGTGGTGCCGTCGTTTAAGGACCGCTGGATCCGCTTTTTCTACCTGCTTTCGGAGGAGATCTACCGTCGCGCCTTCCGCGTGACCAGTTTGTTCCATAACGCCCGTAAGACGCAGATCGACATGGGCTGCGATGCGGACAAGTGCCTGGTCATCCCCAACGGCATCCAGTTCGATCGCTTTAAGGACATTCCCTTTAAGCCCGATGACGGCTGGGTGGACATTGGCGCGGTGGTGCGCCTGGCGCCCATCAAGGACGTCAAGACCATGATCTATGCCTTCTTTGAGCTGCACGAGCGCCTGCCCCGCGTGCGCCTGCACATCATGGGTGGCGTGGATGACGAGGAGTACGGCGCCGAGTGTCACGCGCTGGTCGATACCCTGGGCGTGCGCGACTTGATCTTTACCGGCCGCGTCAACGTGGTTGAGTACATGGAAAAGCTTGACTTTACCATTTTGACGAGCATCTCCGAGGGCCAGCCGCTCAGCGTGCTGGAGTCGCTTGCAGCGCGCCGTCCCTGCGTGACGACCGAGGTGGGCTGCTGCCGCGAGCTGCTCGAAGGCGCCCCGGGCGACGACTTTGGCGTGGCGGGTTTTGTGACGCCGCCTATGTATCGCAAGGGCTTGGCCGATGCCATGGAGCGCATGTGCGTGAGCCGGGCCCGTCGTATTGAGATGGGGGAGCGTGGCCAGCGTCGCGTTGCCACGTACTTTTTGCACGAGCAGATGCTCGCCAACTATCGCGCGCTGTACGACGAGACGGCGCAAGCGTTTGACCTGCCCAGAGAGGGGGAGTAGCCGGTGGCCGGAATCGGTTTTGAGCTCAAACGCCTGTTTAGGCGCAAGGGTCTGTTTGCCACGATGCGCGCCTATGGCTACGCTGGCATTGTGTGCACGGGCCCCATGCTGCTGGGCGTGCTGCTCCAGGTGGGTATCTTGGTGCTGTGCGGTCTGTGGGGTGTGGGCCGCGCCAACCAGGATCTGCTGGTGTGCATGGTGACCTATACGCTGCTGGCATCGCTCACGCTCACAAGCTTTTTCTCCATGCCGGTCACGCGCTTTTTGGCCGACATGCTCTTTGCCGAGCGCGAGGATGAGATCCTGCCTTCGTTTTGGGGGTCTAATGCCATCATGCTCGTTGCGGGCACGGTGCTCTACGGCGTCTTTTTGCTGTTCTCGGGCGCCACGCTGCTGCAGGGGCTGCTGTGCCTGTGGCTGTTCAACATTATGATCGTCAACTGGAATGGCATGAGCTACCTCACGGCCATCAAAGATTACCGCGGTATCCTGTGCAGCTTTGCGGCTGCCATTGGTGTGGCGTGCCTGTGCGCCCTGGCCGCGCTGGCACTGGGGCTGCCGCCGGTCGAGGGCCTGTTGGCGTCAATCGCCCTAGGCTACGGCGTCATGCTCGCCTGGGATGTGGTACTGCTGTACCGGTATTTTCCACGGAGTGACCGGAGTCCCTGGCGTTTTTTGCGCTGGCTCGACCAATTTATGCCGCTTGCGCTTACGGGGCTGTTTACCAACTTGGGGCTTTTCGCACACCTGGTTATTATCTGGGCGGGCCCTATTGGCGTGCAGATCAAAGGTCTGTTTTACGGGGCTCCTTACCATGACGTGCCGGCACTCATTGCGTTTTTGACCACACTCGTCACGACCGTCAACTTTGTGGTGTCGGTCGAGGTCAATTTCTATCCGCGCTACCGTGACTACTACAGCCTGTTTAACGACGGCGGCGTGGTGGGCGATATTGTGGTGGCCGAGGAGGAGATGCTCTCCACGCTCAACAGCGAACTGCGCTTTTGCGCGCTCAAGCAGCTGTTTGTGACCGCGGCGGTCATCTCGCTCGAGACCACAGTGCTCTCGGCCCTGCCGCTGGGCTTTAACAACCTTATGCACGGGTATTTTCGCACGTTATGCGTAGGCTACGGCCTGTATGCCGTGGGCAACACGATCCTGCTTATCTTGCTGTACTTTACCGACTACAAGGGGGCCGTGCTGGCCTCGGGCCTGTTTGCCGGTGTGGCAGGGCTGGCGACCGCCGTGTCGTTGCTTTTGCCGCAGCAGTTTTACGGCTTTGGCTTTTTGTTGGGTGCGGTGGTGTTTTTTATCGTGGCGCTGCTGCGGCTCGATACCTATACCGCCAACTTGCCGTATCGTATCCTGAGCCAGCAGCCTATTGTGGCGACCGACAAAACGGGTCGTTTTACACAGCTGGGCCGCTTGCTCGACCGTGCCGAGCAGCGCTATGAGGAGTGCCGCCGCAAGGGCGTGCCGCACGGCGCGTTTCAGCGCGCAGTAGTTCGCGTGTATCGCAACCATTGGGGAGGTTCTGATGATCGATAAGTTGATGTCTCGCCGCTGTCTGATCGAGGCGGCTGCCGGCGCGCTGCTGCTTTCGGGCTGCTCATCTCAGTACGAATCCTCGACAAATAAGGTAAAAAAGCAGGACAAGATTAAAAAGGCCGAGGCCTCCGACCAGTCCAAGCATCTGCGCGATAAGGACGAGCTGTACGAGGTCTATGATGACTCGGGCATTGTGACCATGTATCTGACGGTCTCTCGCGGCAACAGCTCCGAGAACACGGACCATAGCTGGGCCGAGATCAACACGTACTCGGTGTATGACTATGCCGACATGGGCGTGACGCGCTATCAGGTTATGGGCCTGCTGCAAGCGGGCGACGAAGACGGCCCGGTGGCCGGCGAGGTTGGCTATGGCGAGGAAGCGCCCAATGCCACCGTGCAGGTGCGCGGCCAGACGTCGAGCTCCTACACGCAAAAGAATTACAAGGTGGAGCTCAAAAAAGGCAAGGGCACCTGGCGCCAACAGCGCGCGATTGCGCTCAACAAGCACATGGGCGAGGGTATGCGTTTTCGCAACAAGATGGCCTACGACCTTATCCGCGGGATTCCCCAGATGATGGGCCTGCGCACGCAGTTTGTGCATCTGTGGGTGTGCGACCAGACCGAAAAGTCCAACGATACCTTTGAGGACTACGGCCTGTTTACGCAGGTGGAGCAGCTCAACAAGACGGAGCTTAAGGCACATGGCCTGGATAAGAACGGGCACCTGTACAAGGTGAACAGCTTTGATTTCCATCGCTACGAGGACACCATTAAGCTTGCCGACGATCCCGACTACAACCAGGCAAACTTCGAGGGCATGCTCGAGATTAAGGGCGATTCGGACCACACCAAGCTCATCGAGATGCTCGATGCGCTCAACGACGAATCGCAAAAGATCGATAACGTGCTCGACACCTACTTTGATACCGAGAATCTGGTCTATTGGCTGGCGTTTCAGATCCTGACGGGCAACTGCGATACGCAGAACCGTAACTGTTATCTGTATAGCCCGCTCAACTCCAATACGTGGTACATCCTCGATTGGGACAACGACGGTATGCTGCGCAAGCTGGAGCTTTCTCTTGCCGGGTTCTCGGACTATGCGAGCTGGGAGCGCGGCGTAAGCAACTATTGGGGTAACGTGCTGTTTAATCGTGCGCTGCGCAGCAAGGTGTTTCGCAGTGAGCTCGATCGCGCCGTCATGGACCTGCGCTCGTATATGACCGAGGCACGTCTGAGCAAGATGATCAAGCATTATCGCGAGGTTACTGAATCGCTGGTCTTTGCTTCGCCCGATATCGATAATCTGCCTGTCACCAAGGATCAATACGAGCAGATTGCCGCGGCGATTCCCTCCGAGATCGAGGAGAACTACAAGAGCTTTCGCGAGAGTTTTAAAAAGCCCATGCCGTTCTACATTGGCGTGCCGCAGATCGATAACGGTAAGCTGCGCATTAACTGGGATACGTCCTACGACTTTGAGGCGCGCGACATTCGCTACACCTTAGAGCTTTCGCGCGACTATGCCATAAGCGACGTGCTTTTTAAGGCCGAGGACGTGCTACTGCCCGAGGTGACCTGCGATGCGCCCAATGCCGGCCAGTATTTTGTGCGCGTGCGCGCCACCAACTCAGACGGCTATATACAAGATGCGTTTGACTACTATGTGACCGACGACGGCAAGCACTACGGCATGAAGTGTTTTTACGTGCAAGACGGCGGTAAGGTCGTGGAGGATACGTATGAGGAGGGCTAGCGCGCTGCTTGAGCGCTTGGCGGCTCCGCCTGTGCGCGCCACGCAGGAGCGTTATCGCCACGAGCTCAAATATCTCATTAATGAGGGCGAGCACGCCGCGCTTGCCTGCCGCATGGCGCCGGTGTTTAAGCTGGACAAGCATGCGCGGGCGGGTGGCTACACCATTCGCAGCCTGTACTTTGACGACTACTGCAACTCGGCCTACGAAGAAAAAGACGCCGGTATTCTCATGCGCAAAAAGTATCGCGTGCGCATCTATAACGGCAGCGACAAGGTGATTAAGCTCGAGCGCAAAAAGAAGTACGGCAGCTGGATCTACAAGGAGGACGCGCCGCTCACGCGTGACGAGTTTGGGCAGATTCTGGCTGGCGACTACGACTTTTTGCTGAGGAGCCCCTATCCGCTCTGTCGCGAGTTCTACATCGAGTGTATCTGTAATATGATGCGCCCGCGGACCATCGTGGACTACGAGCGCGAACCGTGGGTGATGGACGAGGGCACCGTGCGCATCACATTTGATAGCAACGTGCGCGCGGCGGTGGGGAGCTTTGATATCTTTGACGCGACGCTGCCCGCGCTGCCCGTGCTGGAGCCCGGCAAGCTGGTGATGGAGGTCAAGTTTACCGAGTTTTGTCCGCAGCTGGTGCGCGATATGGTGCCGCCGGGTGCGGCCGAACTCACGGCGGTCTCTAAGTACTGCCTGTGTTATGACAAGACCGCCTACCTGCGCGGTTTTAACTACTGGGAATCGGATTTTGAGAACCGAGGGGATATTTAGACCATGAGCACCAGGGACTTTTTTAAGAACTCCGCTTTGGAGGCGTTTGGCCAGGTCGACCCTGCCAAGATCGGCCTTTCGCTGCTCGTGGCGCTCGCCATGGGCATCCTGATCTATTACGTGTACAAGCGCTTTTTTACCGGCGTGGTGTATTCGCGCAGTTTTGCCGTGACGCTCGTGGGCATGTGCGTGCTCACCTGCATGGTCACGCTCGCGATCTCGACGAATGTGGTCATCTCGCTTGGTATGGTCGGTGCTCTGTCTATCGTCCGCTACCGTACGGCGGTCAAGGACCCGCTCGACCTGCTGTATCTGTTTTGGTCCATTACCACGGGCATTACGGCGGGAGCCGGTATGTATGCGCTCGTGGGGCTCACGGCGGTGGTGATCGTGGTGATGATTGCCGGCTTTGCGAGCCACCAGGACAAGGCGCGCGTGTACATGATGGTCATCCACTACACGGGTCAGACCACCGGCGACGATATCGTGCGTGCATTTGGGCGCACCAAGTTTTCCGTCAAGTCCAAGACCATGCGCGGTGACAAGGTCGAGATGGCCGTCGAGGTGTTCTCGGACGGTGTGGATATGCCCTACGCCGATGCGATTCGCGCGCTCGACGGCGTTGAGGACCTGACGCTCATCCAGTACAACGGCGAATATCACGGCTAACTATGTTCCGGCGTTTTAACAAACGCCGGACCGCTCGACGCTGCGCGGACATCTGCCGGGCGATCTGCCGCTCAAACCGTCGCTCGCGTACATAAAGTACGCGTCGCTCCTCTTTCGCGGCACCTCGCCACGGCAGCTGCCCGCTCGCTGGCGTACGATCTTCATGGATGGTTTATTCGGTTCGGTTTTTGGGGACGGTGTTGCGTGGACGTGCAACAGTTAGAAGAGGACTGGGCTGTCAGGGCTGGTGCGCGTGAGGCGCGTCTTGTTGCGGCCTCGCATGTGCCGGCGGCGCTGTCGATGCTGGGGATTGTGCAGCCCGGCGATCGCTTGGTGGCCTTTGCGGACGACTTTGCCGATGCATTTGCCTGCGGCTTTGATGGCTGCGATTTTGCGCTGGTGGGGGAGCCTGCGGCTGCGGCGTTTGCTGCTGCGTCCGAAGGCTTTGATGCTTCGTTTGATGCCGAGGGGCCGCACCTGTGGTGGTTCGTCAACTCCATCGGCGGGTTTGGTCTGCGTGTGCCCGACCTTCGCGCTCTGGGCCGCGCCGCTCGTGAGCCGCATGCGCTGCTCGTGGTTGATAACACTGCGTCAGGCGTCTTTGGGTGCAACCCGCTGCGTCTGGGCGCCGTGCTTTCGCTCGAGGCACTCGACCGTGTGTGTGCCGGCGTTGCGCCGCGCAAACTCGTCGCCGCTTCGGTGGCGCGCTCGCAGCTTAAGCGCCATCGCGTGGATGCCGCCGCCGAGTGTGCGTATGCGCTTCTTGCGGATTGCGGTGCGTCTGCACTCGACCTTTCTGTTAATGAGGCTTGCATGCTGGAGCGGGGGCTGTCTTCGCTCGACGCTCGCATGCAGGCCCACTTCGACCGCGCCCGTGCGCTGGCCGAGTATCTGGCCGCCAACGAGATGGTACGCAACGTGCGCTATCCCGGGCTGACCTCGCATCCCGACCATGCGGTTGCAACGGGAATCCTCGAGCACGGCTTTGGCCCCGCAGTAGAATTTGACCTAATCGAGCGTAGCGCGGGCGAGCTGTTCGACGCTTTGCCGGACGAATTCCGCACATCACCCGCCGGCGGCTCAACAACGCGCCTTTCGGCCCCGCGCGGTAAGCAGGGGAGCGCCATCCGCCTCTTCGCCGGCACAGACGACCCTCTGCAGGTGGCTGCCACTCTCGATAACGCCCTTCGCAAGTAGCTAATCGGGGTCTGTGTCACGAAAACGGCCTATTTACTACGTTTAAGCAATAGGGGTCGACCACACCCGCCTATTTTGAAAATTACCAAGCTGTTTACCAGCGGTTTTAATTTCATAATGTCCGGTATGGTCGTGGGTATTCAACTAAACGTAGTAGATGGGCCCGTTTTGTGGCGCGAGCCTCAACCCGAGGGCGCTGTGGGCTAAAAACCGCCCAAAAGGACTACTCCGCGTTGATGTTGGCGATGAGGGCGTCGGCCTTGGCAGCGATGACGTTGTTGATATCGGCCTGTAGCTCCTCGTAGACCGCTATGGCTCGCTCGCCGGCCGGCGTGAGCGTGGATCCGCGGGCGCCGTCGCGCTCGATGAGTTTGCATCCCAGCTGCCCTTCGGCCTCGTTCACGATGCGCCAGGCCTTAGAATACGCCATGCCCATGCTCTTGGCGGCGCGGTTGAGCGAGTGCTCGCGGGCGATGCCCTGCAGCAGCAAGACACAACCGTGGCCGAACACGCCCGGCAGATCTTTGTCGCACGCTTGAATGACCAGCTTTGCTGTCGTCTTGTACTCCATGTGCTTCACGTCTTCCCGCTAAAGTGTTTGCTGGGCAAACGCAAAGCCTGCGTCAAACCCTCGTGTGCTCTTTCTAAACCATGCATTGTAGCAGTCAAAGTGCGTTAAGATACATCCCCAGTATTGGGCGCCCAAGGTTGGGCTGGGTCCTACGAGGCCTGCAGCCGACCGGTCGCATGGAAAAAGGAGAAACATGGCTACGTTCTTTCCCGGTGAGTCCCACACGTTTTCGGAGTATCTGCTGGTCCCTGGCTATTCGTCCTCGCAGTGCATCCCCAACAACGTCTCTCTTAAGACGCCGCTAACCCGCTTTAAGCGCGGTGAGAAGCCGGCAATCACCCTGAACATCCCCATGGTTTCCGCCATCATGCAGTCCGTCTCGGGCGTCGACATGGGTGTCGCGCTCGCTACCGAGGGCGGCCTGTCCTTCATCTACGGTTCTCAGACCCCCGAGTCCGAGGCCGCCATGGTCAAGGCCGTCAAGGATCACAAGGCCGGCTTTGTTCAGTCCGATTCCACGCTGACCCCCGACATGACCATGGAACAGGTCATCGAGCTCAAGGAGAAGACCGGTCACTCCACCATGCCGGTCACCGACGATGGCACCCCCAAGGGCAAGCTCCTGGGCATCGTCACCAGCCGTGACTATCGCCCCAGCCGCGATGACCACCAGAAGAAGGTCTCCGAGTTCATGACCCCGCGTGAGCAGCTTATCGTGGGCGACAAGAACATCAGCCTCAAGGTTGCCAACGACGTCATCTGGGACAACAAGCTCAACGCTCTGCCCATCGTTGACGACAACGATCACCTCATGGGCATCGTCTTCCGCAAGGATTACGACAGCCACAAGACCAACCCCAACGAGCTGCTCGACGGCGATAAGCGCTACATGGTCGGCGCCGGTATCAACACCCGCGACTATGCCGAGCGCGTGCCGCTGCTCATCGAGGCCGGCGCCGATGTCTTGTGCATCGACTCTTCCGAGGGCTTCAGCGAGTGGCAGAAGCGCACCATCGAGTGGATCCGCGCCAACTACGGCGAGGACGTCAAGGTCGGTGCCGGTAACGTCGTCGACGCCGAGGGCTTCCGCTTCCTGGCCGACTGCGGTGCCGACTTCATCAAGGTCGGTATCGGCGGCGGTTCCATCTGCATTACCCGCGAGACTAAGGGCATTGGCCGTGGCCAGGCCACCGCGCTGATCGACGTCTGCCGCGCTCGCGACGAGTACTACGAGGAGACCGGCGTCTACGTGCCCGTGTGCTCCGACGGCGGTATCGTCTACGACTACCACATGACGCTCGCCCTTGCCATGGGTGCCGACTTTATGATGCTGGGTCGCTACTTCGCCCGCTTTGACGAGAGCCCGACCGAGCGCGTCAACGTCAACGGCCAGTACATGAAGGAGTACTGGGGCGAGGGCTCTGCGCGTGCCCGCAACTGGCAGCGCTACGACCTGGGCGGCGCCCAGAAGCTGAGCTTTGAGG
>CAJJZM010000037.1:0-16970 GCA_905197595.1 uncultured Collinsella sp. | reverse complement strand
CCGACCCTGTCGGCGCCTAAGCCCGTCATGGCCAAACCGGCTGCTCCGACACCCGCGCCCAAGCCTGCCTCGCCCGCGCCCAAGTCGTCTGACCTGGGCAAAGCCCCCTGGCTGCGCTCCGACAACCCCGCCGGCGCTCCTGCCACGGGCAAGCTCCCGACCGAGCCCGCGCCCCGAGCGCCCGAGCGCGCGTCCGCTCCCAAGGCTCAGCCCGCCGCGCCGTCTGCGCCATGGGAATCCGAGCAGGTTCCCTACGACGATGCCATGGTTGGCGGTTTTGTTGCCGATGCCGGCGGGGACGATCTGCCTCCGTTCGACGTGCCGGGTGCGGCGTCCGCGCCCAAGTCCGCTGCAACTGCCCCCAAAGAGGAGGACGCTCCTGCAGCTCCCTGGGAGTCCAACTCCGGTGCGGGCGGCCCCTTCGGCCATCAGGGTGCAGCCCCGAGCATCCCGCAGACCGAGGACGAGGCCAAAGCCCTCATCCGCAGCGTCTTCGGCCAGTCCACCATCTTCAAGCCGGTGGAGTAGCTGCGCAGGCGGGTATACTGCTCAAGAAGAGAACCCCTTGCCCGGGCGCATCTGTATTTCGGGCATGTGCAACGTGGTGCCGCGTATATCGCATTCGAGCAGACAGGCGCGTGACGGTCGGCCTAGGGTGCTGAGGTCGACACGATACGTCGCATGGCTGTCCGTGTACTCGACTTGCTCGGCGTTGACGGTTGCTCCGATTGTAAATAAAGAGCCCAGTTCGGCATCGACAATCTTGGAGTCCTTTATCTTGACCTTGAACTCTTGGTAGAGGGACGGGCTGTTGTAGTAAATGGTTCGGGTTCCGTCGGTGCATTCATCGGTCGTCTCCCATTTGACGACGGGCTGGTCCGAGCTGGCTATCAGCAGTTCTGCTCCAAAAGCTATGGCATGGGTGATGATAACCAGTAATACCCAGACGACAAAGAGATAGAGAACCACATATGCAACGGGGTGTTTTGAGCGGATGTTTTGGAGTACGGCTGGGACATTCACGAGGGCACCTCCAAATCGTCATCTATGACAATCAAATTATACCCAGCCGCCATGCGTGCCGCCTCGAGCAGCGGCTCGGCATTTTGCCATTTAGTGGTACGCATTAAATGTCGGATTCCGGTTCTACGAGATTTAGCTTTCAATATTATGCAGATGCGAATTATTCAACTTTGCATAATCTTGGGCGTGCGTCACGCTCAAGGACATGTATATCAACTGAGGGAACACGCCCGCCCCGTTCGCTGGCCTCACGCCGTGGTACGATTTTTGAGTTTGAAAGTTCCGCCGCGCCCCGGCTGCCCTTGCAGCTTGTCGCGCGGCCGCACGTAAAGGAGCCATCATGGCCGGTATGAACATGCAGCAAATGATGAAGCAGGCTCGCAAGATGCAGGAGCAGCTTGCCGCCGCGCAGGAAAACCTTAAGTCCCAGACCGTCGACGCCTCTGCCGGCGGCGGCATGGTCAAGGTGACCGTTAACGGCGAGATGGAGCTCGTCAACCTCACCATCGACCCCGATGCCCTCGATCCCGAGGACGTCGATATGCTGCAGGACATGATCATGGCTGCCGTCAACGAGGCCGTCCGCGGTGTCAACGAGCTCGCCAACAAGCAGATGGGCGCCATCACCGGCGGCCTCAACATCCCGGGCATGCCGTTCTAAGACACGCATATATATGAGTGCCAACCATAGTCTGCAAAAATTGCTCGATGAGCTGGGCCGTCTGCCGGGCATTGGTCCCAAGTCGGCCCAGCGCATCGCCTATTACCTGCTCGAGGCCGATGCCGAGGAGGCGCGCCGCCTGGCCGAGGCTATCCTGGAGGTTAAGCAGGAGGTTCACTTTTGCAGCCGCTGCTTTAACTACGCCACGGCCGACGAGTGCTCCATCTGCCAGGATTCGATGCGCGATACCACTCGCATTTGCGTGGTGGGCGAGCCGCGCGATGTCCAGGCGATTGAGCGCACGGGCAGCTACCACGGTCTCTACCACGTATTGGGCGGCGTGATCAGTCCCATGGACAAGATTGGTCCCGAGCAGTTGCACATTCGTGAGCTGCTGGCACGCTTGGGCCACGAGGACATCCACGAGGTCATCATCGCCACCAACCCCAATATCGAGGGCGAGACCACGGCGAGCTACCTGGCCCGCACTATCAAGCCGCTGGGCGTTGAGGTATCGCGTCTGGCGAGCGGCCTTCCCGTGGGCGGCGACCTGGAGTATGCCGACGAGCTTACGCTTGGGCGCGCCATCGAGGCCCGTCGCACGATTTAGGTGGCGAGCCTGCTCCTGCCGTATGTCTTCATCGCGACGCACGGGGTAGCCATAATTTCCCCGTGCGACTGTAAGTTTGTTGTGCAACAAAGATGCTTTGTATCCGCTTATCGCATGGATGCTTCCACTCGCATCCTTAATTTGCCCATTCGTTGCGCAACCTTTTGGGTTCGCTGATACACTCAAATATGGATTCGAATGAATGCGCCGCTCCCGAGCGGCGTGTTTTTGTTGGAGGAGAACGCATGCGGCCCGGTGGCACTCAGACAAAGCGCGGCGCCGCGGTGCGCATGCGACGCCGACTGGGCTTGGCGCCGCGGGCGTACGCACTGCTGTCTTGCTCGCTGGTGCTGGTCATAGCTGGCGTTTCTGCCTATGGCATGACCGTGCCGTCCATGATGCAGGCACATGCCGCACGCGAACCGCGCGTGGGGCATGAGGTCAAAAGTGACCTGGGGACCACGACTGGATATGCTTGGGCAAGTGTGGTCGCGCATATTGTGTTTGGCACCGGCGACGCGGACGGCGCCGAGGCCCCGGACAACGAAGTCACGCTTGCCAATGGCAAAACCATCGTGCTCACCAACACCAAGATCATCGATCGGTTGTCCAACAATAGCGTGGCGGCAACGGTGAATAAGGTCGAGCGGCAGAAGGAGCAGGACGCCCAGCAGTCCGGAAAGCCCGGTAGCTCGGATACTTCTGGCTCCGGCTCGGATTCGTCGAGTTCGGGCGGCGGCTCTGGGTCGGGTTCCTCTGCCGGAGGGTCTGGAAACGGCGGCTCGACGGGCGGCAACGCTGACAACGATGCAAACTCCGGTGGCCTTTCCGCTGCTGAGGAAGAGAGCATTCACAGTTGGCTTGTGACCAAGTACAACATGCTCGACGGCTATGTTTCTCGTGCCAATGACGTGGTCTCGACCTATAACTCTACGGGAGATCCCAGGCCGTGCGACAGCCTGGTCGGGGAGATGTTTGTCATTCGAGCCGAGTTTGGTCGTCAGACATTCTCGCCCCGGTCAAAGTGGTATCAGCAGTATGCCAATCTGTGGGGCTGTTACACCAACCTATGTCAATGGGTCGGCCATTACGGCGATGATGACGTCGCGCTCGGTAACTTCAACAATAACGTGGCGGCGCTTGCCCTATGATGACCGATCTTGCATCCACCACACCACAATCGCTCGGTCGCGATCCCATGGTCGGCTTGCGCCTGGCGCGTGTCGACGGGTTTGAGCCGGCCATTGCGCTCGGTCAGGACGAACTGCCTGCCTATCTGCGTCGTTTTACGATGCTGTTTGCCGACGATGCCACCATGCGCCGTGGCGGTATCGGCCGCGTGACGCGTGCCGTCAACGCCCAAGGCGAGGCCGTAGCACTCAAACAGCTCATCTTGCCGACGCGCGATGAGTTTGACGACGATGCCGCCCATGAGGCGCTGGTCGCCAAGTTCAAAGCGGCATTTCGCGAGGAATATGAATGCCATCGCGCCCTTTCGGGCCTTAAGGGCTTTCCCCGTCTCTATGGCTGGGGCGAGGTTGACGGTGTGCCTGCAATTGTCATGGAATGGGTCGAGGGCGAGACGCTTGCCCGCTTGCGTTCGCGACTTGCCGTGGATGATGCCGGACGCCTGTCGCCGCTTGTGGCGGCGCGTCTGGGTCGCGACCTGTTCGATCTGCTCTGCCGTATGAGCCTGGTGGGCGAGGGCTTTGTCCATCGCGATATCTCGCCCGCTAATATTATGGTGCGTACGGCGCGTCTACCGCTTGACCGGCAGCTTGCCGAGGGCACCTTTGACCTGTGCCTGATCGACTTTGGCTCGTCGCTGGCGCTTGAGCCTGCGTCGGCCGTGGCCGGTACCGGCGGCAAGGCGTCGTTTACGGAGCGCTATGCCACGCTGCGTCGCGCGACGGTTGCCTATGCCCCGCCCGAGATGCTCACCGACGATATTCCCGACCTGCGCGCTTTGCGTATGTCGCCGGCGATCGACGTCTATGCCGCAGCAAGCACGGTTTACGAGCTCATTGCCGGCGCCGCGCCATACGAAGCCGCGCCGAGCACTTCGGGCACCTCGGGTTCGCGCAAAAAGACGCGCGACATCGCCAGCCCCTACCGTCTCAAGATGGACACGCTGCCCGACTATCCCATTGGTGCCCATGCGCCCGGTTGCGATTTGACTCAGCTGCTTCGTCGTGAGCCCGATGTGGCGCTCGCTGCGGCCGAGCAGGCCCAGCAGCTGGGGCTTGAGCCGGATTCCGAGGAGCTACGCGATGCGCTGGCGTTTGTCGATGCCCAGCTGTTCGACGTGGTGATGGCCTGTCTGTCCAGCCATCAAAAAGATCGTCCCGAGCCGGCGGCGGTCGAGGCGGCGCTCTCGGCGTTTTGTGACCACTATGCGCAAAATGTCGGTCGTTCGCTCCGCGGCGAGCCGCTCACGCCGTGCCCCATGGATGCGTCTGGCCGCGCGGTTCGTCGCGCGCTGATGGTCGGCGCGACGGTCGTCTGTGGCGTGGTTTGGGCTGTGGTCGTGGTTTCGGCCGCGCTGCTGGCGTCGGGCGCTCGCGTGACGGCGACTTTGGGATCGCTCGTGTGGTCTGGGTCGCTACCGGGTATTATTGCCGCACTGGCGTTGGCGCTGCCAGGCATAGCCGGCGTTGCCGCGGGGGCACTTGCGCGCGATCGGCGCTCGGGCTTCCTGCAGGGTGTGCTTGCGCTTTCTGCCTGCGAGGTTCCGGTGCTGGTTGTGGCTGCATGTAGCGTATTTTCCCAACGCGCCGTGATGGGCGGCCTTGTTGCCGCTCTGGTTGCAACCTATACGCTTACGTGGTTTTTGCTTGCGATGGGCTTTGCCTTTGAACTTCCCGTTTCGGCACCGCGACGCACAAAAGCCCAGATGGCGACTCCGCTTGCCGGTGGAGCCGCAGCTGTCCGTACTTTTGGCGGACCTGTCGAAGTATCGTCCGATTCTATTTCTACGACCAAGGAGGCCTAGGTCATGGCATCTCAAGTTGAGCTCACCCCATGCGGGGCCATGTTTGACATCTTTAAGCGCGCAGCGCATCTGAGCCATATCGAGCTGTGCGGCTTGGTGCTTTCGTCCCGTCCGCTCGCCGACGGCCGCAGCCCGCAGAGCCGAGCCGCCGATCGCTCTTGGGTTTCCCGCTTTATCGTTCGCGCGCCGGTCGGCACGCTTCAGCAGCGCTACTTTGCCGAATACGGTACCTCGGCTGCGCGTATTATGTCGCAACTGGCCCTGCGCCAGCGCAATCCCATGGACTCCACGGCTGTAATCAATATGGTGTGCGGTCCTGCAGGTGAACCGATGGTACGCGCGCTCGAAGAGTGCCACCAGGACACGAATCTCTATCGCAACGCGCTCGATCGCCTGTCCCAGGCGGCGGAACTCATGCCCGCCGAGCGCGCCGAGGTCGTGCTGGTGCTGTTTGTCGCCGTCGGTTGTTCGGCGGATGTGCGGTCCTCGGTGAACTATGCCATCGACTACGCGAACGCGACCTGCGGCGGAGGCACATCCACGCCGCGTTCGCTTGGCATGTCGCTGACTGCGGGCGAACGCGAACCCGCCCCGGCGCACCCTTTGGGCTTGCTGCGCGTGCAAAACAGTTTTGTCGTGAGCGCCCCGCGCTGGATTCAGCCGAGTGAGCAGGGTGTTGAGATTGGCGCGCTGGCCACTGGTGAGGGCGATATTACCGACGTCGGCGACGATGTCTCGGCCCGCCATGCCCATATCTGGTGCGATGCTCAAAATATCTGGCACGTCGAGGACTTGTCGTCCACCAACGGAACCGTGGTGGTAAACGGGGCCACGCGCGTTTGCATTCAGGTCGAGCCCGGCCGTTCCGCCCAGCTCAATCCCGGCGACGAGCTCAAGCTCGGCGAATCCACTACCTATGCCATCCTCTTCGGTGCCCTCTAGCCGGCAGTTAAGGACGTTCCTTTTCTGCCGGCACTTGGGGACACTCCTCGGCGCGCCAGAGCCGGTCGCCTGGGGATGGAGAGGCCATTTTGGCCCTTGGCGGTCAGTCGGGGCGAAACTAGAAGATCTTTCCGATTCGCGGCTGTTCATGCTTGTAGAGCATCTAAAACAATAGGATGTTATTCTGGAATATGCCGGGTGCGTGAACTTGCCTGTCTTAGCCTTAATAAGGTATAGGGGAGTTTGGCTCAGGGGTTCCGTGTTGTTCTTCAGCGCAGTATTGTGGGACAGATTTGCTGAGATTGGCGCCTTACACCGCAGAGCGCACGGAAGGCTCTCGATTTGTGTTCTGGCCCCAGAATACAGGGCCTGATACTTACCAACTGTGGCATGGATGTAACATCTGTAGAAATCAACCCTTTTGTTGTCGACCTTTGTAAGAAAAACACTGCCATCAACTCTTTGGATGACGAAACTAGGGTGCTTGAGGGGAGCCTTTACTCCCCTCTGAGAGATGACTCATGTTTTTCGCTTGTCGTTGTGAATCCTCCGTTACTGCCGATTCCGGATGAGATTCCTTATCCCTTCGTTTGAGATGGAGGACAATCGGGTCTGGATAAAACACTTCGTATTCTTAAGGGTGGCGATACGCATTTAGAGAAAAACGGTAAATACTGCTAATAGGGGTGACGACGATGGTGCGGGGGCGACCCGCGATGCTCTCATCAATACGTCGGATACTTGGGAAATCAGGTCTAGATGCATGTATGATGATGCTGTGTGGCTATTCAATTAATCCGCGTTCCGAATGGGTGCAGGGTATAGCTGCGACATCGTATGCTTTTGACCCGGCGCGATACTCAGATATTTCTGAGGCGGTTGACGAAGTTTATACGCACAATGCCGCGCAAGGCGTTTCGGAAGTTTGCACATCTACGTTACGGGCTTAGGTTTCTTCAAGCGAGCAGGCCGGTTGCGTTATTTCGAGCGATTTTTCTAGTCTAGACGACAAAAGGCAAAGGATTTGATGGGTATAAAACGCGGACGTTTGTGGGCGGATGCTCAAATCTATTGTGGCAATCGGGCGGTTGAAAAAGATATTTCAACCGCCCGATTGCCAGGTTCGTCGGAGGAGATGTCCGATTCCGACTCTCTTGTAGGAAGAGCTTGAGATCGTATTGGCCCAAGGCAATCTTAAAGCAGTCTCATTGGCAAATCTTCGCTCCTGTTGTGTTGAGGTGTAAGGTATCAGTGATTGATGTTTTGTGGCGGGTAGATTGGGGCCTTCCTTGATTCGATGCGTTCTCTCGAGGTTCATCAGAGCAAAAGGGGCTTTCGTCTTCATTGCTATCACGGTGATTGGAACCGCTCTCTCCTATGCCATGCCATACGTGAACGGGAAATTCTTAGATTTTCTTCTCGGTAACCGCAGCGAAAGAGACGCCGTACTCTTCGCGCTCCTGGTTGCGTCAATAGGAGTTTTCTCCACCCTCTTTACTTATTTTGCAGGAACACTTTCCATTCGCATAACCACGAGACTTTCCTTTGATCTTCTCAGGGAGGCCGTCTTGCGTTTTGAAAGAGACGATTACTTGGTGAGTCGGACCATCGATCCAGCCTATACAACGCAACGGATTATTTCCGACTCTAGCGTGGTCTCATCCTTCGTTTTGGCGAATTTTATCAGTGCGCCGCTGTCCATTGTAGCCATTCCCATCGTATTGCTTATCATATGGTCAATTGATTCAACTCTCGCGGTGTTTTCCATCATTCTCCTCATCGTGTATTTCTGTGTAATTACTGGGTTGAGGAAACTTTTGTATAGGGTCACGTATGAGAAGAAAGAGGCGGACAGCGCCTTTTACGCCGCAATTGCATCGCAGCTTAATCAGATTCTCAACATTCAACTGACATCTTCGTACGGCAAGAGCGAACAAGCGCTCGACGCTGGGTTTAAGAGCTATTTTCCCAAAGTTTTGCGCTCCGGAAAGCTATCATATTCTCTGACATCGCTCGATGGTCTTTTCGCAGCGTTGTTTCAAGCGGTGATACTTGTTGTTTCCGGAGTACGAATCATTAACGGAACTATGTCAATAGGCGAGTACACTATCATCGGTACATACTTCGCGGTTCTCTTTAAGACTTTGAAAAGTATGATGTCATTGTTCAAATCCTATCAAGATGCCAAAGCATCATGGGATAGGACGGCTATCGCGACGAGAGAAAAGGAGAGATCGGGGTGGAATCGGACCGATTTAGCTAAACTCGATGAAATAAATGACATTTCGGTATCTGATTTGGAATTCTCGGTTGCCCTTCCAGACGGATCTGTCCGAGAGGTCCTCGGCGGGTTTTCTTTCAAGTTTTCCGGTCCTGGTACATATTGCATAGTTGGGGAAAACGGAAGAGGCAAGACGTCACTTCTTTACTTGATGCTCGGGCTATACTCATCGAAAGGCAAAGTAAAATACAACGGCGTGCCAATCGAAGAATGCGACTTGGATTACATACGTGCGAGAGAGATATCGTGCTGCCCACAGTCGTGCTTCGCGCCGGACGAAACGGTGAAAGAGCTGTTAGAGTATTTCGACACGCCCTTTTCTTCCTATCACCGGGGTGTAGATGGCCTACTTTCGCTGGAAAACAGCGTGAAGGAGTTGCTCGGGAAACGTTGCTCCGCGCTTTCGGGCGGTGAGCTGCGCCGAGTGTACTTATGGTCGGCGATTTCACGCAAGTCGTCAGTTTTGGTACTCGACGAGCCCACGACTGGGTTAGACGCTGTAAGCCGCGCCGAGCTTGCGGCCTATGTTAAGCGCAACAAGCAAAGCCAGCTGATCATCATTGTCTCTCACGATGACGAGATGGTCGGCGCGGTAGAAGGGGTAGTGGATTTAGGCAGCATGTACCGGGGTAAATGCTGACAAGTGTAGTGCTACCCAACTGACAGAGATAACAAAAAAGCGATGCAGATGCACGTAGCATTCAGTCGGTTCGGACTCGGTGCCTTCACGCCATCGCAACGCTTTCAGATATAGTTCTCATTCTCTTACTAAAGGAAACTTTAGTCTACGTTGTCTTGTCGAGACAGAGGTGAAGCGAAGTGTTGTCGCGACGTATCTTATTCCAGGTGGCTCAGTATCATCGTGAGAATCACACCAAAGTGTACTTACAATTCTCGTGTCCCACGGACAACATGAGCTGAGCATTGAGGTTCCACCCTTTGCTGCAACTACACGGGGTTGGACGGCAATGAATATGCCGGGCCGCATGCCACGCGCAGCGGGGGTCCATGCCCCAGTATGTTGCCTACAGCAGCCTCGATGTCCACGCACACATCATCTCTGCCTTCGTGTTCAATCCGTTTGCCGGAGAGTGCGAGGGTTACAAGGCCGTAGAATACGAGCCGAACAAATGAAATGCGGTATCGACGCATAGGATTAAACTGACGATTGCTTTGCACCGAAAATACGCCCGGAAAGCCGCTATGGGTGGCGGCCCGGGTTAAATTGAGAGGCCCGTCCGATCACTTTCATGTGACGAACGGTCGGGCTTCTTATTCCACTTGCCAATGCTCGGCTCATATTGGAAGAAAGCTACGCTAATGTTTGCGTGATACTCCTATTTTTTCCGAAGAAAGAATCGGATAATGAAGAATAACAATAAAAAAGGTGCCAGATATAAAGCAAGTACAAAGGTTAATCCAACGAGACCTTGCAATAATGGCATAACTCCTCCCAGACACGAGATTTTGGTATTTGTCCCCATCTTATTTTGAATTGGACCAAATAGTTCCTAGACACAAAAACTACTCGTCAACTGGATCGCACCAATCTGCTGGCAAAACACAGCTTGATTCTTTATCGACATAGCACCAATCCGCAACAGGGCACTCGGCGATGTCGTAAAAATTGCATATATCAACTCCAAGACAACAAGGCTCAACGGGAGTATGTTCATTTGAACCAACAGGATGGATATGCTTCATAACAGCTCCTCACCTTAATCCAATTAGAGACTACGTTTGATCAATGCCACAGTGATCTACAACGCAGATGCTGCCGCCATCCATGTCATAGTCGCAGTAATCGTATGCACCACAGCCATCTGCTTTATCATAAACAGTACAGATGTCAGTAATGCCCAAGAGGCAGTCAAAAGACATCGGCTTCACGCCTGCCTCGTCGCCACTTCCTGGATTAATCGGATGAATATGCTTCACGACTACCTCCCTTTGAGTGCAGAAAAACCTCAATATTGTGTATAACAAACCAAGATGTCTAGTTCACCATATTTCTAGAATGGTTTCGGCGAACGTAGCAATAAGCTTCGCAGACGGTAATCAGAAGAACGAACACCTCCACAATGGTGACAGCAATGCGCTGAACCGCTTATTCCGATACAGTAGCTTCTCGTTGATTTTTCTCCTGCGAAGATGAGTGGCGGGAAATAAGGTCAAAAGCCATCTCGTAGCACATTTTTCTATATTCACATGATGCAGGGTGTAGACTCTTGGGCAAGTAGCCGTGCTCGTCTGCAGCCTCCCAGCTACAGCCCCCACCACAGAAAGACCGAGCCCAACAGTCCGTACAGTCAATTCTTTTTTCGACACCCTGACTCCAGTTTTCAATATACCTAGTTTCGTCAATTCCGGTGACGATGTTGCCCATTTTGAATCGCATCATCCCGACAAACCTGTGACAGGGGTATACGTCCCCTTCGGGAGTCACGGAAATAAAACGCCTGCCAGCCCCGCATCCGACAAAGGCGATCCTGTTGCTCATAATCAAATCAACTGCAGTTTTCAATGTTCTAAACAAGGGCTTTTCCCCTTGATCAATCTGTTTGAGATATTGATCCGCCAAATCTATTAGGCCCGCCCTGATTTTGTTTAATGAGTGTTCGTCGAGTTTGATATTCTCATCGAATGAGCTCACGGGCGAGAAGTAAATCCTTCTGAAGCCCATCTCTTTAAACTGAAGATAGTCTTCAACAAGGTTACAGTTATTATTTGTTAAGGTCGCTCTTGCGCCGAAGGGGAACGACTCGGAAAAACGACGAACGTTTTTGTCGATATCGGAGAAAGAGCCGCCTCCCGTCTTGTACGGGCGCGATGCATCGTGCTTGCATCCTGTACCATCGAGACTAATCAGAACAGAAAACCCGTGCTCCTTGAAAGAATTCACAGCAGTGTCATTCAAAAGCGTTCCGTTGGTCGTAATAGAATAGGTAAAGTTTCTATTGGGGTATATTCTTTTTGAATAGTCGACCGTTTTCCATATCAGCGGCTCGTTAATCATGGGTTCCCCACCAAAAAAGACGATTGCAAGCGTTTCGTTTTCCGATGAACTTGCGACGAGGTAGTCGACCGCCTTGAAGGCTATCTCGTCTGTCATCAGCAGAGGAGACGTTCCATAATCTCCTTTACCGGCAAAACAGTAACTACAACCAAGGTTGCATGCATGTGAAACGTGGAGTTCGATGGATCTAAGTTTTCGAGGCGTGTCTTTTGTTAAGAAAGTCCGCTCAGACAATCGTTGATACTCATCAATGTCGTCTTCAAGTTCTGCTATGGTCGTTTGGTCGTAGCCTTTCGCAGCAAGTGACTTTGTTAGCAACTTCGAGTTGACCGTTCTTCCCGATGCTTCAAATATGCGAAGCGCATCTTCTGATGCTTGGTCAACCTGAAAGCAATTGCGAGTGACCTCATCGAAGCAGTAACGACGATCACTTACTGAGAAAAAATGCATACGTTCCTCAATTTCATGCTGGACTGGCACTAACCTTGTTTATTGTTACGCAGCTATAAAAAACCACCAGCGGGGATTCGGTGTGCGGCCCAATCGGACTCCCAAAAGGTTCTATTTGAGACTGGCAAGCTTTGTGTTGTTGGCACTTCGACAGCGCTCTTTATTCCAACATGGAGCCTCGCAGTTTGAGTCGACTTGCCTCTGGAAGGTCCGATCTCAACTTGATTTAGGATGAAAACAGATTACAGGCGCGCTCCTCTAGAAAGAAAGGAAACCAATCGCCGCCTTTCACCAGGAAAGTTTTTATAGCCCACCTCGAGCAAAATGAAAGATGCGAGAGCGATTGGGGAACAACGCGAATCTCCCCTTTTGGGTGGGAGCGAGCCTTCAGCCACCGGCGAACGACTCGCCCTGGTCAGAATCTGGAAGTGGTGCCGGGCCGCTTGGGCCTCCCCGGTGACTTCGTGGGGCTTACCTGCCTGACGTCGAGGAGTACATCCGCAAGATTCGTTCCCTATGCCGTTTGCTCTCACGCCCGCCTTGGTTCCAAGTCGGGCGAGCACGAGGTCGCGCCGGCGCATCCGCTGGGACTGCTGCGCGTGCAAAACGGCTACGCGGTGAGCGTCCCGCGCTGGATTCAGCCGAGTGAGGAAGGCGTCGAGATCGGCGCGCTGGCAACGGGGGAGGGCGGCATCACCGATGTGGGCGATGACGTTTCGGCTCGCCATGCCCACGTGTGGTGCGATGACCAAAATGTCTGGTACGTTGAGGACCTGTCGTCCACCAACGGAACCGTGGTGGTAAACGACGCGACGAACGTCTGCACCCAGGTCGAGCCCGGCCGCTCCGCCCAGCTCAACCCCGGTGACGAGCTCAAGCTCGGAGAATCCACAACCTACGCCATCCTCCTCGGCGCCCTCTGACTCATCTCCTAAATAAGTTGCGGTGAAATAGGGGCTGTTTAAGGCTACGGCCGGCAAAAACAGTTCCTATTTCACCGCAGCTGCCATTTGGTCCCTCGGTGACGGAAGGATCAATTTTGCCCTTGATGGTCACCCAAGGTAAACCTTTACCGCCCGCCTATATTTGCCGAAATTACACTTGACGGCGGGGTACAATAAACCCGCATGCGGATTTCCGTTGCGGGCGCTTCCCATCGCCGGGGCGTGCCCGGGAGCATCCGGCATGCGGCCTTTGCGGCGCTCGGTCATGTGCAAGACGGGCGGTCGGGCCTGTAGGGCGCATCAGCTGCCCCTCGCCTCGGCATGTCTTCTCTCCACGCCATGTACCTGCTGCTGAGCCTGCCTGCCAGATGATTGGAAGCAACAGCGAAAATCCCATCACGCCAACATCCCGGCGATCGCCGGGGCCTGTATACCTATATGAGAGGAGAGGGGTATATGGCGCGTAAGTTTAAGTCTATGGACGGCAACGAGGCGGCCGCATATGTTTCGTATGCGTACACCGAGGTAGCGGGAATCTATCCCATTACGCCGTCCAGCCCGATGGCCGACCATGTCGACCAGTGGGCGGCCCAGGGTCGCAAGAATATCTTCGGCACCCCGGTCAAGGTCGTCGAGATGGAGTCCGAGGCAGGTGCAGCCGGTACCGTTCACGGTTCGCTGGGCGCCGGTGCTCTGACCACCACCTACACGGCTTCTCAGGGTCTGCTCCTGATGATCCCGAACATGTACAAGATCGCGGGCGAGCAGCTCCCGGGCGTCTTCCACGTCTCCGCGCGTTGCGTCGCTTCCCACGCCCTGAACATCTTTGGCGATCACTCCGACGTCATGGCCTGCCGCCAGACCGGTTTCGCCATGCTCGCCGAGGGCAACGTCCAGGAGGTCATGGACCTCTCGCCGGTGGCTCACCTTGCCGCCATCGAGGGTAAGACCCCGTTCCTTAACTTCTTCGACGGCTTCCGCACCAGCCACGAGATCCAGAAGGTCGCCATGTGGGACTACAAGGATCTGGCCGAGATGTGCGACATGGACGCCGTCCAGGCTTTCCGCGACCACGCGCTCAACCCTGAGCACCCGCACACCCGCGGCAGCCACGAGAACGGCGATATCTTCTTCCAGAACCGTGAGGCCTGCAACAAGGTCTACGACGAGCTTCCCGCCGTCGTCGAGGGCTACATGAAGAAGATCAACGAGAAGCTCGGCACCGATTACGGCCTGTTCAACTACTACGGCGCTCCCGATGCCGACCGCGTCGTCGTGTGCATGGGCTCCTTCTGCGACGTGCTCGAGGAAGTCATCGACTACCTCAACGCTCACGGCGAGAAGGTCGGCCTGGTCAAGGTTCGCCTGTTCCGTCCGTTCTCCATCAAGCACTTTGTCGACGTTCTCCCCGAGACCGTCCAGAAGATTGCCGTCATGGACCGCACCAAGGAGCCGGGTTCCATCGGCGAGCCGCTCTACCAGGACGTCGTTTCTGCTCTCTACGAGGCCGGCAAGACGGGCATCAAGGTCGTCGGCGGCCGTTACGGCCTGGGCAGCAAGGACACGCCTCCCGCGTCCGCGTTCGCTGTCTTCGAGGAGCTCAAGAAGGACGAGCCCAAGCGCGAGTTCACCATCGGCATCGTCGATGACGTGACCAACCTGAGCCTGCCCGAGGCCGAGGATGCGCCCAACACTGCAGCCCCCGGCACCATCGAGTGCAAGTTCTGGGGTCTGGGTGGCGACGGTACCGTCGGCGCCAACAAGAACTCGATCAAGATCATCGGCGACCACACCGACAAGTACGTTCAGGCCTACTTCCAGTACGACTCCAAGAAGACCGGCGGCGTTACCGTCTCGCACCTGCGCTTTGGTGATTCCCCGATCCGCTCGCCGTACTACGTGACCAAGGCCGACTTTGTCGCCTGCCACAACCCCAGCTACATCGTCAAGGGCTTCAAGATGGTCCGCGACGTTAAGCCGGGCGGCACCTTCCTGGTCAACTGCCAGTGGAGCGACGAGGAGTTCGCCGAGCACATGCCCGCCGTGGCCAAGCGCTACATCGCGAACAACAACGTCAACGTCTACCTGATCGACGCTATCGACCTGGCCGCCAAGGTCGGCATGGGCAAGCGCACCAACACGGTGCTCCAGTCCGCCTTCTTCGCGCTGGCCAAGGTCCTGCCCGCCGAGGACGCCCTGCAGTACATGAAGGACGCGGCTACCAAGTCCTACATGAAGAAGGGCCAGGCAATCGTCGACGCCAACCACAAGGCTATCGATGCCGGTGCTACCGCCTTCCGTAAGTTCGAGGTTCCGGCCGACTGGGCAACTGCCGAGGATGCCGCTCCCGTCGAGCTCTCCGAGGAGACCAAGTCCGCCATCGCCCAGCAGGTCAAGAACCTGCTCGAGCCCATCGATCGCATGGATGGCGACAGCCTGCCTGTTTCCGCCTTCGTCGATTGTGCCGACGGCCAGTTTGAGCTGGGCGCCTCCGCATACGAGAAGCGCGGCGTCGCCGTGGTCGTTCCTCACTGGGACGAGACCAAGTGCATCCAGTGCAACCAGTGCGCCTATGTGTGCCCGCATGCCACCATCCGTCCGTTCGCGATGACCGAGGACGAGGCTGCCGCCGCGCCCGAGGCTACCCGCACGCTCGACGCCATGGGCCCCAAGGCCAAGGGCATGAAGTTCACCATGGCCGTGTCCCCGCTCGACTGCATGGGCTGCACCAACTGCGTCAAGGTCTGCCCCAAGGGTGCCCTCGAGATGGTTCCCACCGAGCAGGAGATGGACCAGCAGCCCGTTTGGGACTACATGGTCGAGAACGTCTCCGAGAAGAAGGAGCTCATCGCGGCCAACGTTAAGGGCAGCCAGTTTAAGCAGCCCTACCTGGAGTTCTCTGGCTCCTGCGCCGGCTGCGCCGAGACCGCCTATGCACGTCTGGTGACCCAGGTCGCCGGCGACCGCATGTTCATCTCCAACGCCACCGGCTGCTCCTCCATTTGGGGCAACCCCGCTGCCACCGCTCCTTACTGCAAGGACAAGGACGGTCACGGCCCGGCGTGGAACAACTCCCTGTTCGAGGACAATGCCGAGCACGGTCTGGGCATGGCCGTCGGCTACGAGGCCGTTCAGCACAAGCTGATCGCCGCTACCCAGGACATCATCGCTGCCGATGGTCCGTCCGATGAGCTCAAGGCCGCCGGCCAGGCTTGGATCGACTCCGTCAACGATGCCGAGGCCTCCAAGACCGCTGCCGCTGCCTACGTTGCCGAGCTCGAGAAGTGCGGCTGCGACGCTTCCAAGGCGATCCTCGCCGACAAGGCTTACCTCACCAAGAAGTCCTTCTGGATCTTCGGCGGCGACGGTTGGGCCTACGACATCGGCTTCGGTGGCCTGGACCACGTCCTTGCTTCCGGCCACAATGTCAACGTCTTCGTCTTCGATACCGAGGTTTACTCCAACACCGGTGGTCAGGCCTCCAAGGCCTCGAACCTGGGCCAGGTCGCTCAGTTCGCCGCTGCCGGTAAGGTGACCAAGAAGAAGTCTCTGGCCGAGATTGCCATGAGCTACGGCTACGTCTACGTGGCACAGGTTGCCATGGGCGCCAACCCGGCTCAGACCCTCAAGGCCATCCACGAGGCCGAGGCCTACGACGGCCCGTCCCTCATCATCGGCTACAGCCCCTGCGAGATGCACTCCATCAAGAAGGGCGGCATGCAGAACTGCCAGGCCGAGATGAAGAAGGCTGTCGAGTGCGGTTACTGGAACCTCTTCCGCTTCAACCCCGAGGCTGCTGCCGGCAAGAAGTTCTCGCTCGATTCCAAGGAGCCCGCGGGCGGTTATCAGGAGTTCCTGATGAACGAGGCCCGTTACGCTTCGCTGACGCGTTCCTTCCCCGAGCGCGCCGAGGAGCTCTTCAAGGAGAACGAGCAGGCCGCTATGGACCGCTACGCTCACCTGCTGAAGCTCAAGACGGTGTACAACGAGGCTTAGGTCTCCCACCGCAGGATCTGAGGGCTGACCTTCGCGGACGTCCTCGGACATGAAA
>CAJJZM010000036.1:0-17310 GCA_905197595.1 uncultured Collinsella sp. | reverse complement strand
GCTTTTTTTCAACAGCATCCGTCAAGCTTTTGGCAAGGTTTTGGTCAGTAAGGCAGGGTTGTTGAAAACTCGACCCGCCGTTTGCCGGCAACCATCGACCGTCCAAGGCGTCACGCGTCCTTGGCCAGGCTCCGCGCCCTAGGCTCTGGTCTGCCATCACCAAAAAAGGAAAGGACGTGGGCACTATGACCGAAGCCGTTGTTGAAAACTACGAGACCACGACCAGGGGCTCCGCCTCGATGGCAGCCTATCGCGCCGTACGCATCCTGCAGCTCTTGAGCGAGAACACCGGCGAGGACAAAGCACTGCTTTCCGACGAGCTGGTCGAGCTCCTCGCCCATCCCGACGACCCCGCCCGCATGCCCATCTCGGCGGCACGCCGCAGCATCTATACCTCGATATCGGCACTTCGTCACGCCGGATACGAAATCGACTATAAACGCGGCGTGGGTTATCGGCTCCTCACCCGCCCACTTGCTGACGAGGAGATCATACGGCTCCACGGCATGGTCATGCGCAACCGATCGACGCCCATAGCCATTCGAAAGAGCATGGCACAGCACCTGGTCGCCATGGCGAGCGCCGATGTTCGCGGCTACCTCGATATGCCCGAACCGGCACCGGCCGCCAACGACGCGCCCGTCAAGACAACGCGTCCGCGCGCCAAGCGTATCGACACGTGCGAGCTCGTCGAACAGGCCATCGACCATGGAACAACCGTCAGCTTTGATATCTCAAACGTCCTGACCCGGGGCGAAACCGAGGTGGTGCGGATGACGGTCCGGCCCTTTGCAATCAGGCAGCGCGATGGCGTCTCGTATCTGCTGGGAACGGTCTACGACACCCGAGGCGCCGACGACACCCTGCGCACCGTTGAGGTCAGCCGCATGAGAAACGTCAGCACGCGTTTGCTCGACGGCAAGAAACTCTTTGCCGCGCTAGACGAAGAAGACAGCCCCGCGCCCGCAGCGTAAGCCCCGTTACCGTCCGTCATTCCTCAGCACCGCCCGTCCAGTTCAGTATTAAAAAACTCGCCAGGATGTTGTAAAAATGGACAACGGCGTTACTATAGTCCCACTTGCACTTTTTCCTAGTGCAGTGTTTCCAGCCATTTTTATACTGGGGGTAATGATATGAAGGACATCACCATCAGCCGCAGGAGCCTTCTTGTCTCCGCTGGCCTGCTCGCGCTCGCTCCGCTCGCCGGATGCGGCGGCAACTCTGGTTCCGGCTCCGCTGCCGCCGGTTCCGACTACACCATCGGCGTTCTGCAGCTCACCGAGCACTCCGCGCTCGATGCCGCCAACGACGGCTTCGTCAAGGCCATCAAGAAGAGCGGCCTTAAGGTCAAGATCGACCAGAAGAACGCCCAGAACGACCAGTCCACGTGTAAGTCCATTGCCGACAAGTTCGTAGGCGACGGCGTCGACCTGATCTATGCCATCGCTACGCCCGCCGCGCAGGCTGCCGCCGGCGCCACCGCTGATATCCCCATCGTTGGCTGCGCCATCACCGACTACGCCGCTTCCGGCCTGGTCCAGGACAACGACAAGCCCGGCACCAACGTCACCGGCGCCTCCGACCTTACCCCGGTCGCCGAGCAGCTCGAGATGATGCAGAAGGTCCTGCCCGACGTAAAGAAGGTCGGCCTGCTCTACTGCACCGCCGAGTCCAACTCCGACGTCCAGATCAAGGCCGCCAAGAAGGAGCTCGACAAGCTGGGCCTGGAGCACACCGACTTCACCGTCTCGAGCTCCAACGAGATCCAGTCCGTCGTCGAGTCTGCCGTGGGCAAGGTCGACGCACTCTACTCCCCCACCGACAACACCATCGCCGCGGGTGCCTCGCAAGTCGGCCAGATCTGCAAGGAAAACAAGCTCCCCTTCGTTACCGGCGAGGAGGGCATGTGCAAGGCCGGCGGTCTGTTCACCCTCTCCATCAACTATGAGGACCTGGGCTACGCTGCAGGCGAGATGGCCGTCAAGATCTTGAAGGGCGAGGCCAAGCCCGAGGATATGCCGATTGAGCACCTCTCGAGCAAGGACCTGGTCGTCGTCAAAAACGACGAGATGGCCGAGGCTCTGGGTATCGACCTTTCCGCTCTGGACGCGTAGCGCCATGCGCGGCGATGTGCCTAGGGCCCATACTCGCGCCGTTGCCGTGTTATTCAATATCTGAGCCATTGGGGCGAACGCCAATGACCGGCGTTCGCCCCGCTTGTTACGGATGAGACAAAACATCCGGCCGCAGCTCTTTCATGCATTGTTACCGCTATCATGGTGACTCACGTGTCCACCCTATCCTAGGAGGTATGAAGCATGCTCATTGCATTGCAGGGCGCCGTTTCGCAGGGCGTCCTCTGGGGCATCATGGTGCTTGGCGTGTTTATCACGTTCCGCCTGCTTGACATCCCCGATATGACCTGCGACGGCAGCTTTGCCCTCGGCGGCTGTGTTTGCGCCGTGCTCATCGTCAACAATAACGTCGACCCCTTGCTCGCCGTGCTGGCCGGCATGTGCGCCGGCGCTATCGCCGGCGCCGTCACGGGCATCTTGACCACCGTTTTTGAGATTCCTGCAATCCTCGCCGGAATCCTTACGCAGATCAGTCTGTGGTCCATCAACCTGCGCATCATGGGCAAATCCAACACGCCCATCCTTGCCAAGGGTACCATCTTCTCATCCGTCAGCCACATGACGGGCCTGCCGCAGTCCACCGTTGCCATCATCCTAGGCATTGTGCTGGCCGTGGCCATCGTCGCCATCCTGTACTGGTTCTTTGGCACCGAGATCGGCTCGGCGCTGCGTGCCACCGGCAACAACGAGTACATGATCCGCGCATTGGGCGTCAACACCAACTCCACCAAGATGATCGCCCTCGTGCTCTCCAACGCCCTTATCGGCCTTTCGGGTGCGCTTATCTGCCAGAGCCAGAAGTACGCTGACATTGGCATGGGCACCGGCGCCATCGTTATCGGTCTTGCCGCCATTGTTATCGGCGAGGTGCTCGGCCGCCTGCTGCCCGGCGGTCTGACGCAGTTTAGCGTCCGCCTGGCCTCCGCCGTCTTTGGCTCCGTGGTGTACTTCCTCATTCGCGCCATCGTACTGCAGCTGGGCATGGACGCCAACGACATGAAGCTGCTCTCCGCCGTAATCGTTGCCGTGGCCCTGTGCGTGCCCGTGGTTTGGGAGCGTTATAAGCTCCGCAGCTCCTACACGAGGGGAGATGAGGCAGATGCTTAAGCTCTCGCACGTCAAAAAGACCTTTAACAAAGGCACCGTCACCGAGAAGCGCGCACTCACCGGCGTCGACCTTACCCTGAACGATGGCGACTTTGTGACCGTGATTGGCGGCAACGGCGCTGGCAAGTCCACGCTGCTCAACATGATCGCCGGCGTATATCCGCTCGATTCGGGCGTTATCGAGCTCGACGGCACCGACATCTCGCGTCTGAGCGAGTCGCAGCGCGCCAAGTACCTGGGCCGTGTGTTCCAGGACCCCATGCGCGGCACCGCAGCCGACATGCAAATTGCCGAGAACCTGGCCCTCGCCAAGCGCCGCGGCCAGCGCCGCGGTCTTTCGTGGGGCGTCACCAAGGCCGAGAAGGACGAGTACGTTAAGCTGCTCAAGCGCTTGGACCTCGGCCTGGACACGCGCCTCAACGCCAAGGTCGGCCTGCTCTCGGGCGGTCAGCGCCAAGCACTCACCCTGCTGATGGCCACGCTCACCAAGCCGCGCCTGCTGCTGCTCGACGAGCACACGGCGGCCCTCGACCCCAAGACGGCATCGAAGGTGCTCAACCTGACCGAGGAGATCGTCGACGAGAACCACCTGACCACGCTCATGGTCACGCATAACATGAACGACGCCATCCGTCTGGGTAACCGTCTGATCATGATGCACGAGGGCCATGTGATTTACGATGTGGCCGGCGACGAGAAAAAGTCGCTCACCGTCGCCGACCTGCTCCAAAAGTTCGAGGAGGTCTCGGGCGGCGAGCTCGCCAACGACCGCATGCTGCTGAGCTAACGACCTAGAAAACCACCACAAAGGGGACAGGCACCTTTGTGGTGGTTTTTGTTAAAGAGTAAGGAGACAGCCATGAAAAGACTCCCCCGCCTTGCGTTAGCTGCCGCGTTGTTTGCCGGCGCGCTCACAGGCATCCCAAGCCTCGCTTTCGCGGGGAACCTGCCCGCCGCTATTGACGGCGCCGTAACCGTCATGCACACCAACGACATCCACGGCAGCTACAAGTACAGCTACAACGCAAGCAAGGGCACGGGCACCATTGGCTTTGACGGGCTGGCGGTTCTCTATAGCGCTCAAAGCAACGCCCCCGACTTTCTGCTCGATGCAGGCGACACCTTCCACGGGCAGTCCTTTGCCACCATGAGCGAGGGCAAGAGCATCGCCGAACTCATGAACACCTTCTACGCAAACGGCTACGACGCGACCACACCGGGCAATCATGACTGGAGCTACGGCGCGGACAAGCTTCGCACGATGGCCGGCAATGGTGCCACCAGTACACCTTTCGCCATGCTCTGCGCGAATGCAACGTCCTCGAACGGCGTATGGAGCTCGAGCATCACCAATACGCTCAATCGCACTTGGAAGGACGGCGAGGGCAGCCCCACGTTTAACTACAAGATTAAGGTCGGCGTCGTCGGAGCCATGGATGAGTCGCTGGGCTCCTCGCTACGCGCGGACCTGGTCGCGGGCACGTCGTTCTCGGGTGCGGCGGACGCCATCAATGCCGAGGCCAAGCGACTGCGCGAGGATGAGGGCTGCAACGTTATCGTCTGCATCGCGCACACGCTCAACGCCAAGACCTTTGCCGCAAAGCTCGTTGGGGTCGATACACTGGTCGCGGGCCACGAGCACATCAACTTAGACGAAAACGTGACGGGGGCCGACGGCAAGCCGGTCCGCGTCGTCGAGGCAGGCAGCGCCTTTGCCGAGGTTGGTCTGCTTTCCATTCCCTATGAGTACGACACCAGGGGTACCGAAACCACCAACGACGACATGGTGACGGTCTCCGCAGGCGACAGCGACGAGAAGCTCTACACCGCCAAGGACGTCGACGACCTTTTGGCAGACCCTAACAACCAGAACATCCTTGACGAGGTTCGCAACAACAAAATCAAGCCACTCGACGATGCCTTTGAAAGCGAATCGAACAAGGTGCTCGGCACATCCTCCACCAACTATTTCTACGGCGAGGACGCCGCGGGTACGCATGGCTGGGAGATGGTGCGCACCACCGATCTGCGTCCCAGTAAAGCGGGCGACGCCACCAAAGCCCAGACCATCGGGCATGTTATCTGCGGCTCCTATCTTGCCCTGACGGGAGCAGACCTCGCCATCGAAAACGCGGGCGGCATCCGCGGCGGCATCGCGGCGGGCGATGTGACCGCCGGCAACGTCGTCGCCATCTCGCCCTATGGCAACACCGTGGAGACCTGGGGCATGACCGGCGCAAACTTCCTCGCAGCGCTTGAGCACTCACTGCAGATCAGCGACGATTGCAACGACAGCTACGAGCTTCAGCAAGCCTATGTGGCAGCCGGCCACACCGAGCAGGAGGCGCAAGACAAGTACAAGTGGCGCGATGACTCTGGCAGCGTTCTCTCCTTTGGCGGCATTAACGTGACGATTGATTGGACGCAGCCCGAAGGCAAGCGCATTGTGAGCGCCACGCTCACCAAGGATGGCAGCATGCTCGATCCCGCCAAGAACTACACCGTCGCCACCAACAACTACATCATTACCAACACGACCGACTTTCCCACTTTCGCAAATGCCGCCAAGCGCACTGAGTGGGGCACATGCGAGGCGGCGATCAGAGCGCTGATCGGGAAGAGCGACTGGGAGAACAAGATGGCCGGGCTCGCCGGCACCATCAGCTTCAGCTCCGCAGCCGTGGACCCCACGCCCAATCCGAATCCAACGCCTAAGCCCTCGCCCAAGCCCGGCACGACTACTACGACCACGAAAACCAGCGCCAAGAAGACAACCGGCAAGCTTGTCGCAACGGGAGACCGCACGCTGGCCGTGGTCGGCGCATGCCTCATCGGCGGCATCATCGTCATCATGCTCGGCATTATCTGGATGCGCCGCCGCTAAGCTACACCGCCGGGCCTTGCAGCCCCTCCGTGCAAACCTTATATCGAGCACAGAAGCCCGTCCGATGTGATCGGACGGGCTTTTTGGTGGGTATCATGGTTGAATGATCATTAGGAGGTTTTCCCTACATGGAATTGTTTGAGCCGATTCTTCATTTCTTTGAGCAACGGTGGGTCCACAACATCATCTGGGCCGGCATCTTGGCAATAGGCACGGCAATCATCACCAAAGTCGTTTCCAAGACGCTGCGTCACCTACTCAACCGAGACGATAACCCGCTTCCGGCATCGAGTATCTTCATCAACATCGCGCGCGCCGTCATCTGGATGATTGGCGGCAGCTTTATCCTCGACAACTGTTTTGGCATTAACGCAAACGCCCTCGTCGCCGCTCTTGGCGTCGGCGGCATCGCCATCTCGCTCGGCTTTCAGGACACGCTGTCAAACCTTATCGGCGGCATGCAGGTGACGTTTATGGGCATCATCAAACCCGGCGACAATATCGAGGTCGGCGGCGTATCCGGCGTGGTCCAAGACATCACTTGGCGCCATACAACGATTGAGGATGCCTGTGGACAGACCATCATTGTGCCCAACTCCAACATCTCCAAGAACACGCTCGTGCATCTGATGCCCTTTGGGCGCGTGGCCGTGCCCGTTGCCGTAAAGGATACGTCCAAGTGGGCTTCCCTTGACGTGCTGGCAGACGAGCTCACGAGCGCAACCAAAACGGCCGTCTCGCCCATCTCGGGCTTTGACAAGGAGCCCTACGTACTCTTTAGCGAAATCGGCGACTTTGGCATCAAAGGAAAGATCATCTTTATCGTCAGCGACGACAGCACTACTTTCACGGCAGCCGACGCCTGCATCCGCGCCATCGCCCCCATCATCGCCTAAACCACCACAAAGGGGACAGGCACCTTTGTGGTGGTTTTCATTCGTGATACCATGGTTCAAATAGTTGTTTAAACGACTAAGGGAGCAAAACTATGGAAGAGGCCTATCGTCAAGCACGCAAGCGCGGCGAGCAAGGACGTCGACGCGCCATTAGTCAAAGCGAGCATCCGTATCTCACGGACCTCGATAGCTTGGTTGCCCAGCTCCCCTTAGGCCAGCGAGAGAATGTCGGCCTGAGAGACATTCCACTCGAAATGGTCGTCGGTACGGTTACCAAGGGCCGTCAGTCGGCCTTTTCATGCAACTTTATGCCCTTGCTGCCGTTTAGCACCGAGTTTGCTCGCAAGTGGTCCAACCTCTACGACATCCAGGTGACCGAGGGCTATCGCGATCCCGTCATCGTCACCGAGTTCATGCATCGGTTTTACGTCCAAGAGGGCAACAAGCGCGTCAGTGTCCTCAAATTCCTGGACGCCCCGACGGTTTCGGCCAAGGTCACCCGTCTCTACCCCGGCACATGGGATTCCGTCGAAAGCCGCCTGTACGGTGAGTTCTGCGCGTTTTGGCGCGTCTGCCCCCTATACGAGATCGAGTTCTCACGCGAAGGAAGCTACGAGACGCTCTCCAAGATGCTCGGTCAGGACCTTATCGAAAAATGGCCGCAGAAAAAGGTCGACTACCTGCGCCACACCTTCCTGCTCTTTAAGCGCGCCTACCTTCGCGCGGGCGGCGACCACCTGGACATTACGCCCGCCGACGCTATGCTCGTCTACCTCAATGTGTACAACCAGGACCGCCTGCTGGATACGCCGACGGATATCGTCGTAAACCGCCTGTGTAAGATTTGGCGTGAGCTGGTCATTGCCGGCAAAAATAACGAGGACAAGGTCGATCTTGTCGAAGCACCGAGCGTCGATGAGGAAGAGTCACCCGCCAAGTCCACCTCCGGCGTGCTCAACTTCTTTATGGGCAAGACCGTCTATTCGGCGGCCAATCCCCTGCGCATCGCCTTTATCCATGAGTTCCCCTGTGCGACGTCGAGCTGGGACAGCCTGCACGACCAAGGGCGTCAGTATCTCGATGAGCACTTTGGCGGTATCGTGCGCACCGAGGCGTTCGAGGACTGCCACGATCCGGACGTGTTCTACGCCGCCGTGGAAACGGCTGTCAAACATGGAGACAGCGTCATCTTCTCGACCTCGCACCGCCTGATGGAATACACGCTCAGGGCAGCCGTTGAGTATCCCCGGTTGCGGTTCCTCAACTGCTCTATCGGCCTTCCCCATCAAAGCGTGCGCTCGTATTTTGGAAAGATGTACGAGGCAAAATTTCTGCTGGGCGCCCTTGCGGCCAGCATGGCGGACAACCACCGCATCGGTTACCATGCGTCGGTCTTCGCCTCGGGCGCACTCAGCGAGATCAACGCCTTCGCTATCGGTGCCTCGCTGCTCGACCCTCGTGCGCAGATTATCCTCACTTGGGGAGATGTTCCCGCCGGCGGTCTTGCCGAAGCCATGTGTCGCGAGGGCGTGAGCGTCATGACCGGCGCCGATATGTCCAAGTCTCTCGAGGACCCCACCGCCTACGGGCTTCACCGTCTGGTAAACGGCAAGGAAGTTACCGGTATTGCTATGCCGGTATGGAACTGGGGCCGTTACTACGAACTCATCGTACGCAGCCTACTGCACGGCACATGGGACGAGACCGCCGATGACCAGCAGGTGCGCGCCGTCAACTACTGGTATGGTATGAGCTCGGGCGTTATCGACATTCGCTACGCTCCGGGCCTGCCCTATCAGACGCGCAAGCTTGTTCAGCTACTGCGCAATGGCATCGTCGAGGGCTCCATCAATCCATTTGGCGGCGAGCTCCATAGCCAAGACGGCGTGGTGCAGATCGAGGGCTTTCCCCCACTGCCGAGCACGCAAATCGTCGAGATGGACTGGCTGGCCGACAACGTGGTGGGCACCATTCCGCAACTCGACGATGAGCCGAAGGTCCGCGCCCTATGAAAATCCTTGCCATAGCCGATACCGAAGAGCGATGCCTGTGGGAGTGCTTTCGCAAGGAGCGCTTTGAGGACGTTGACCTGATTCTATCCGCAGGCGACCTGGATCCGGACTATCTTGAGTTTTTGGTCACTGTCATCAACAAACCGCTTGTGTACGTTCGTGGCAACCACGACGACCGCTACGCGCGCCATGCACCGGGCGGGTGCATTTGTGTTGAGGACAGCGTATATGTGTACCGAGGTATTCGCATTGCGGGTCTGGGCGGTTCCATGCGCTACCGCGACGGCGCGAACATGTATACCGAGCGCGAGATGGCAAAACGCATGCGCAAGCTATCGCGAAAAATCGCACTGGTAGACGGATGCGATATTCTACTTACCCATGCACCCGTCGCAGGCATGGGCGACCTGGACGACCTGCCGCATCGAGGATTCGAGTGCTTTAATGCGGCTCTTGAGTCTTGGGGTCCCGACTATATGATTCACGGGCATGTGCACCAAAGCTACGGCCCCAACTTTCAACGCGAGCGCCAACACCCATGCGGAACGAAGATTGTCAACGCCTGCGGCTATACCAAGATCGAAATTGACGAGGCGCGCTACCCCACGCGCGGTTGGAAGGCCGCTTGGCTCAACTCGCAAACCATGCGCCGCGAGCTCAAACGCCACGAAGCAATCGAGTCTTCAACCGCCAGAACCCCCTGGTAACTGCCAACAACCACCACGAAGGGGATAGGCACCTTTATGGTGGTTTTGCTGACTCGTCCGACCTGTCCATCACGGTGCTTGTGTAATTAACGAGAACACTCATTGTTTTGTAAGGACGGCGCTCACGTGCCGTCTTTTTTTGTCAACTTATGCAGTCTCGACCGTGTTGTATGTAGAGGGACCTCGCGAGACGCCTTCCCTATATCCACCACGACCAATTGGAGGTGACACTATGCCTGCACGCCGTAACCGCAATAGCACGCTCCGATGCGATGCCGATCAGATCGAGCGGGAAGCAAAGCGCTTGGTCGACACGTATTCCGACCTCATCCTTCGATTGTGCTATTCGGCCCTTGGATCCGCTGACGACGCTCAAGACATCTGCCAGGACACGCTGATCAAGATTCTCCAACGCACTCAACCGTTCGACTCGCTCGAACACGAACGTGCTTGGGTGATCCGAGTCGCACTGAACGCATGTCGCGATATCGGCCGTACGCACGCGAATCACCCGGTTGTCGACCTCGATTCGCTCCCCGATTTCTGCGCACCCGTAACACATACCGAGCAAGAATTCGCGCAACGCGACTGCGCCATTCTTTCCGCTGTCACGGCCCTGCCTCAAGCACAGCGCATCGCCATCTTTTTGCACTACTACGCAGGCATGAGCATCAGGGAAATCGCAGACGCCGTTCACGCGACGCCAGCTGCAACCGCCCAGCACCTTAGCCGCGGACGTGCGTCACTTCGGCTTTCCTTGAAAGGAGACCACAATGACTACGAATTCGAATGACTATCGCCACGCCCTGGAGCACATTTCGTTTACCGATAATGCGAAGCAGCACATGGCAAACTCGATTGCTCAGTCCGTCGCCTCGAGCGATGCGGCGACCGCTCAAAGCAACTTTAATGGCACGCGACGCAAGCCGCGCATCGCCCGCCATCCCGTAAGAACAGTCGCTCGCATTGCCGCTGTAACGGCAGTCCTCGCTATCGTCATTGGAGGCGCTGGCACGGCTATGGCAACAGGCGTCCTGCCGCTTCCTTCTGACATGCTTTCCGACATCTTTGACGGACCTGCTTCTCAAACCGAGATCATCGACCGTATTGGCCGGCCCGTCGGTGCTAGCTGCTCCAACAACGGAGTCACCGTGACCGCCGACGCCATCATGGGCGACAAGGATATGGTTACCATCGCCTATACGCTTACGTTCGACGATCCCGCTGCCCTGAAAAAGCTTTCCGAGCCGGGCGAGAACGGAACTATCGCCGGAAGTGTCGATGGAAACGTATACGTTGATGGCGAGCATGGCGGCCAAGGCCAATCATGGCTCATTGACAAGAACCCCAATGACTCCAGCATTCAATACTTTGCACAGTTCAGCGTTGAATCACCCGGCCTTATGGGCAGGACCGTCCGCACGCATATCAACTCTCTCGTTGTGCCACGTGCTGGCAAAGAGCTTCCCGAGTATAAGAAAATACTTACGGGCCCATGGGATCTTAAGTTCCAGCTGAATTACGAAGATACATCCGTTACGATTCCCGCGCCCAAATCGGTCAACTTTAACGGCACCAAGGCGACGATTCAAGAGGCCACCGTATCCTGCGTTGGCGTTTCAGTCCGCTACAACATAGATCGTTCCATCGAACTCGACAACAACAGCGGCAAGATGTCTCAAAACATGGAGGAGTCTATGGATGCCGTTGGCAACATACCCCTCATCGTGACGTTCAAAGACGGTCATGTTGAGGACGCAACCAGCCACAGCGGCTATTTCGCAAATAAACTGGATAACGGCACCACTGATGTCCACAAGACCTGGCCGTTCTCGCAAGTTTGTGACACAGACAAGATTGCAAGCGTACAAATTGGCGATACGGTCATTCCCATGAATTCGTAACGCTACGCGGCTCGTATATGCACCCGGTTCCGCACTTCGCGTCTAAAGATGCGCTGTCATCGAGCAGCGTGAGCGCAAGGCCGCCCGTATGGTCGGCTGGGAACACCTCGTTGCGCTAAAAACCACCACGAAGGGGACCGGCACCTTTGTGGTGGTTTTGCTGACTCGTCCGACCTGTCCCAACGGTTTGTCTCAATCTGTAACAGGTAGGGCCCAAATAATCGGTTAGCTGTTACAGATCGAGACAGACCACGGATGCTCGGCCGAAAATCTCAATCTGTAACAGGTAGGAACGATTTTGCCCCTTAGATGTTAAAGATTGAGATATTTGACAGCTTGAATCGGCATCGCCTACAGCGCGGCGACGACCTTGTCGCCCATCGTCGTGGTGCCGAGGATCTTATCTGCCGGGGTGTTGACATCGGCGATGTCACGGGTGCGCCAGCCCTCGTCGAGCACGCGCGCCACGGCGCTCTCGATCCACGCGGCTTGCTCGCCCATGTCGAGCGCGTAGGTCAGCAGCATCGCCACCGACAAGATTTGAGCCAGCGGATTGGCCACGCCGAGCCCCGCGATGTCAGGAGCGCTGCCAGCGCTCGGCCCAAACAGCGATACGCCATCATCCAGCGAGGCAGAGGCAAGCATACCGAGCGATCCGGTAATCTGAGCCGCCTCATCGGACAGGATGTCGCCGAACATGTTCTCCGTCACCACGACGTCAAAGTCTGCCGGTCGACTGATGAGCTGCATGGCGGCGTTGTCGACGAGCAGGTCCTCAAGCTCCACGTCGGAGTACTCCTTGTCTTGCACGCGATGCACGATCTCGCGCCACATGCGGCTCGTCTCCAGCACGTTGCGCTTATCAACGCTCGTCACCTTGCCGCGACGTTTGCGCGCCGCCTCAAATGCCTGGCGCGCAATGCGCTCAATCTCGTACTCGCGATACTCCATCACGTCGACCGCACGCTGACCGGCCGCACCCGCAGCGCCCGCGCAGGTCACGGATGCGGGCGCCAAAGTCCCACGGCATGTTGTAGCCCATCGTATCGGGGATGTTCACGACCGTGGCACCGGCCTTTACGGCCGCCTCGATAATGCGCACCAGAAACTCCTGATCGGAGCAGCCGGCATCCTCGGCATAAAACTCAACATCGTCAACGAACTTGCGAGCATGTTTGACGGCATGGATCGCTCACTCAATTGCCCTTTCCTCAGTCATATGGAGCTTGTCGCGCAGGTGACTGGTGCTCACACCCAGCCCTGTATGGATACGGGGCCTCTGGGCCGTTTTGAGCGCCTCTGCAGCCACTTCGATATCCCTGTCGACAGCGCGCGTCAGGCCGCATACCGTGCATCGGTCGCCCGCAATCTTGCCAAAGTCACCAGGACTCGAGATGGGAAAGCCCGCCTCGATAACGTCCACGTTCATGCGCACCAGCTGGCGGGCGATGAAGAGCTTTTCCTCGGTATTCATGCTGGCGCCCGGCGACTGCTCACCGTCGCACAGGGTGGCGTCAAAGATTGTGATTTTGCGGCTTATATGTTCCTCCTGATTGACCGTTTTATGACAGATGGCTTTCAGGAGAGAGAGAAGGCCTAGAGATAGAAAAATACCCGTGTCGCTCATCACGCCTGAAAGCGGCAGACGATAGCGCACCCGGGTACAACAAATCGTTATAGCGAGATTACAACCCTAGCGCGCTATCCAATCTAGTAGCGCTAGGCCTAGGAGCTGTTGCGTGTTCTTAAACATGTTGGGCTCCCTTCGGCCTCGGGTAGTACTACATCGCGCTAAAGTACAACACAAGTAAAACCACCACAAGGGTGCCTGTCCCCTTCGTGGTGGGTTCGTTGACTCAAAAGCAAGAGACCCGGTCCTGCACGAGGCAGAACCGGGTCTCTTTAGCAATGCTTGCTTTGCTCAGGCAGTAACTGTTAGTTACTCAGCCAGGAAGTCGCGCTGGATAGTGGGATCGACCTTGACGCCAGGGCCCATGGTGGAAGACACGGAGATGGACTTGACGTACTTGCCCTTAGCAGAAGAGGGCTTGACGCGCAGGATCTCGGTGTACAGGGCAGCGTAGTTCTCGACGAGCTGCTGCTCGGTGAAGGACTTCTTGCCCAGGGGCACGTGGCAGATGCCGTAGCGGTCGGCGCGGTACTCAACGCGGCCAGCCTTGAGCTCGGAGACCATCTTGGCGACGTCCATGGTCACGGTGCCGAGCTTGGGGTTCGGCATGAGGCCACGGGGACCAAGGATCTTACCGATGCGGCCAACCTTGGCCATCATGTTCGGCGTAGCGATAGCGGCGTCGAAGTTGATCTCGCCCTTCTGAATCTGGGCGACAAGCTCGTCGGAACCGATGATGTCGGCGCCGGCAGCCTCAGCCTCGCGGGCCTTCTCGCCCTCGGCGAAGACGGCAACACGAACGGTCTTGCCGGTGCCGTGGGGCAGGGAGATGGAACCACGGATGTTCTGGTCAGCCTTACGAGTATCGATGCCCAGACGGAAGTGGGCCTCGACGGTCTCGTCGAACTTGGCGGTGTCGAGCTCCTTAATGAGCTTGGCAGCCTGAAGGGGGGTGTAGAGCGTGGCGCGATCGATCTTCTCGGCAGCGGCGTTATAGCTCTTACCATGCTTAGCCATGTGCATTACCTCCTGTGGTTAAACGGGCGTGAGCCCTCCCACATCGTATCGTGTGCCCTATTGCACACATTTAACGGGCGCCCAGGTCGGAGCACCCGTCGTTACCATAAGAAATCGCTACTCAGCGATGGTGACGCCCATGGAACGGGCGGTACCGGCGATGATCTTCTTGGCGGCGTCAATGTCGTTGGCATTGAGGTCCGGCATCTTGATCTCGGCGATCTTGGTGAGCTGCTCCTGGGAGAGCTGACCAACCTTGTCGGCCTGGGGCTTAGCGGAACCAGACTTGAGGTTCAGCTCCTTCTTGATGAGGTGAGCCGCCGGCGGGGTCTTGGTGATGAAGGAGAAGGACTTGTCCTCGTAGACAGAGATCTCAACGGGGATGATGTCGCCCTTCTTGTCCTGCGTCTCGGCGTTAAAGGCCTGGCAGAACTGCATGATGTTCACGCCAGCAGCGCCCAGGGCGGGGCCGACGGGAGGAGCGGGGTTAGCTGCACCAGCAGGAATCTGGAGCTTAATGACGTTGGCAACCTTCTTCTCAGCCATGGTCATTCCTTTCGAATCACGAGTGTGAAGTACTTGCTATATCGTAAGCACGCACGTGTTAGAAGCACTCCTGAGATGAGCAGTCACAGAAGAAGCACGCTCGCGCGAACGGACGAAAACTTAAGCGATGACAGCGACCTGGTTAAAGTCGAGCTCGACCGGCGTCTCGCGGCCAAAGATCATCAGCGTGACCTTGAGCTTGCCAGCCTCGGTGTTAACCTCGGAGACCTTGCCATCAAAGTCGGTAAGCGGGCCATCGGTGACGCGGACGGACGTGCCGACCTGAATATCAACCGAGGTGCGCTTGGGCGAATCGCCCTTACCGGGACGACGAGTCATCTTGTTGTACTCGTCGCGGGAAAGCGGAGCGGGCTTGCCGTTGCCGCCCAGGAAACCGGTGACGCCAGGCGTGTTACGAACGCACGTCCACGCATCGTCATCCATCTCCATGCGGACCAGGACATAACCCGGGAAGATCTTGGAATCCTTGGTCTCACGCTTGCCACCCTCTTTAATCTCGGTGACGCGCTCCATAGGAATCTCGATATCAAAGATACGGTCCTGCATGCCCATGGTCTCGATGCGATGCTCGAGATCGGACTTAACGCGGTTCTCGTATCCAGAGTAAGTGTGAACGACGTACCAACGCTTAGACATGGTTTAGCCCCTCAATCCAGAGAACAGAGCAAGAGCCTCGCCAAAGCCAGCATCGAGCAGAGCGATGACGACGCCGACGACGATCAGAGAAGCGCAAACGACGACCGAGTAGTTCACGAGCTCCTTCTTATCGGGCCACGTGACACGCTTCATCTCGGACTTCACCGAAGCGAAATACTTCTTGGTGCGGGCGAAGAAACCAGGCTTCTCGTTCTTCTTAGACTTCGCAGCCTTCTCGCTCTTCTTGGCAACGGCCTTCTTGGCCTCAACCTTGGAGTTGGCGGCAGCGTTGTTGGCAGGCGCCTGCTGCTGTGCCTTCTTCTTGTTCTTCTTGTTGGCCATTTGGGTTACCTCCGCGCAATGCGCTTATACATGAGTAAACCGTAAGCCCCCAAGTGGGAGCTTACGGAATAATGACTGGCACGCCAGGAAGGACTCGAACCCTCAACACTCGGTTTTGGAGACCGATGCTCTACCAATTGAACTACTGGCGTATATGACTAGAGACTAGCGAGTCTCTTTGTGCAGCGTGTGGTGACGGCACCAGGGGCAATACTTCTTGATCTCCATACGATCAGGCATGGTCGACTTGTTCTTGGTGGTCGTATAGTTGCGGCGCTTGCACTCAGTGCACGCAAGAGTAACTAGAGTACGCATGTATCCTGAACCTTTCATTTCCGCCCCGTACGGGCACGAATTGTTACTTTATCAGCTCCACGTAAGTGCTGTCAATGAAAACCTCGAGTCAATTGGTTCTCGGTGGATCCATTCATATTTGGAACACATCAATGAAGCCATCGAGATCTAATCGACGGTGCATCCAGGACCATTATCGATCCTCTCGACACCAGCAACGGCTCAATATCCATTGCAGAAAAGAACCCGGCACCCATATAAGTGCCGGGTTCTCTAAGTCAGCTATATCAAAGAGCTAATTTACTCAATGATCGTGGAGACGATGCCCGAACCGACGGTGTGGCCACCCTCGCGGATAGCGAACTTCAGGCCCTCTTCCATGGCGATGGGGTGAATGAGGTCGCCCTCGATGGTGATGTGGTCACCAGGCATAGCCATCTCGGTGCCCTCGGGGAGCTTGACCGTACCGGTAACGTCGGTGGTACGGAAGTAGAACTGAGGACGATAACCATCGAAGAACGGGGTGTGACGGCCGCCCTCCTCCTTGGTCAGAACGTAGATCTCACCGGTGAACTTGGTGTGCGGGGTAACCGAACCGGGCTTGCAGAGAACCTGGCCGCGCTCGATGTCCTCGCGCTTGATGCCGCGGAGCAGCAGACCGACGTTGTCGCCAGCCTCGCAGAAGTCCATGGACTTACGGAACATCTCGATACCGGTAACGACGGTGTTCTGGGTATCCTTGATGCCGACGATCTCGACGGGCTCGTTGAGCTTGAGCTCACCGCGCTCGACACGACCGGTAGCAACGGTACCACGGCCGGAGATGGTCATAACGTCCTCAACGGCCATCAGGAACGGGAGGTCGTTGTTACGAGCAGGCGTCGGGATGTACTCGTCGACAGCGTTCATGAGCTCGCGAATGGCGTCCATCCATTTGGCGTCGCCCTCGAGAGCGCCCAGAGCGGAACCACGGATGACGGGGATGTCGTCGCCGGGGAAATCGTACTCGGAGAGGAGCTCACGGGTCTCCATCTCGACGAGGTCGATGAGCTCGTCATCGTCGACCATGTCGCACTTGTTCAGGAAGACGACGATGTAGGGAACGCCGACCTGACGGGCGAGCAGGATGTGCTCGCGGGTCTGAGCCATGGGGCCGTCGGTAGCGGCGATGACCAGGAT
>CAJJZM010000035.1:0-17914 GCA_905197595.1 uncultured Collinsella sp. | reverse complement strand
AGGCTGATATGGGGCTGTTCAAGAAGAAAAACCCGCAGGATGCCTTTGATCCCGATGTGTTTACCATCACGGATACGATTTTGGACCCGCCGCGGTTTACGTTTTTGCCGGCTATCTACCAGGATGCCACGCGTCGCAAGTGGGCCGTACATCAGCGCGGCGGCGAGCCGAAGATTTTTGACTATGCGGACGTGTTGCAGTGCGAAGTGGCCGAGGCGGGCGATCAGGAGGCCGATGAAGCGGTCTCTAAACAGGAATTTGCCCAGCGTATTCTGGCAAATCCCGCTAAGGCGGCAAAAATGAACGCAGCCAAGCGTAATATGTGTCTTGGTATGGGCGTTGTTGTGGCGGTTCAGACGGGAAAAGACGAGGTTTCCAAACTAGAGATTCCCGTTATGACCGATGAAGTCAAACGCGATTCAAGCCTGTATAAGTCGTATCGGAATGTCGCCGAGAAGATCAAGGCCGAATTTGATGCCATGGGTGGTCTGGCCTAATTTTGGCGACATACGTTTCTGAACGAGGAGTCTGTGCAATGGCAGGCGAATCTTATGCAATTCCCCCCAAAGATCGTGCTGTTGAGGGGATTCTTTGGTATATCCAGCACCATCAGCTTGCCGGCGGCGATCGCCTGCCGGCCGAGCGCGTGCTGTGCGAAGAGATTGGCGTTTCGCGTACGGCGTTGCGCGCCGGTATCACGCGGCTCATCTCGTGTGGAACGCTCGAGAGCCGTCGCGGATCGGGTACGTATGTGTGTCCTCCCAAACCGCTCAATATCTTTCAGGAAACGTATAACTTCTCCGATGCTGTGCGGACTGCCGGCCTGCACCCCTCTTCTCGTCTGGTTTCCACCGGGGCCATCGAGGCGGATGAGGCGCTTGCCGACAAGCTTGGGGTTGCTGTAGGCGCTCCTTTGCTCCGCATGCAGCGTGTTCGACTTATTGAGGGCGAGCCGGCGTCAATTGAGACGGCTCACGTTAACCTGTCCCTGTGCCCCTCGCTTCCCGATCACGATTTTGAGTGTGAGAGCCTTTACGATGTCTTGCTCAAAGAAGGCGGCGTGCGCGTTGAGCATGGATGTGAGCATATCTCCATCTCGCGTTTGAACGCCGAAGAGGCCGAGTTGCTCCAGCAAGAAGAGGGAACGCCGGTGTTCTATGAGAGCACGATAGAATTTGATAAGGACATGCGTTTTGTGGAGCATTGCAAATCGGTGATTTTGCCCACAAAGTTCCGCTTTGCCGATAACGGCGAGAAGAACGGCATGAGGAGCGTGGCAGGTGAACAATGGCTGAAACAGTAGATGCCACCCCGGTTTATATGCGCATTCGACGCCGCATCGAGGAGCGTATCGAGCGCGGTATATATCCCACGGGTTCCATGATTCCGTCCGAAAAAGACCTCGCCGAGGAATTTGGTACGACGCGCTTGACCATCCGAAGCGCTGTCGATGAGCTGGTTCGGCGTGGGCAGATTCGACGCGTCCGCGGAAAGGGCGCGTTTGTGGCACAGAAAGTGCCCGTTGCCTACGAGCGAACGGGAGGCTTTCGCGAATCAGTTCGTGCTTCGGGCGGCGAGCCGTCCGTCCGCATCCTCGCGCGTTCCAAGCGTTATGCGGGTCCATATTATGCCAACCTGTTTGGCATTGCCGAGGACGATTTACTGTATTCGATTCGGCGTTTGAACTGCGTCAACGGCGATCCCGTATCGATTGAGATGGCGTTCATCCCGTGCCTGCTGTTTCCCACAATCGAAGATATTGACGTGTCGGTCTTCAGTTTGTACGAGACCTATGAGATGTTGGGCCGAAAGCCGGTCATGGCACAGGAAAAGCTCGATATCGAAGCGCTGGGCGCGCGAGATGCCGGCCTGCTTGGACTGGAGCAGGGCGATCTTGCCTTGACGCTTGAGTGCGTGAGCTTCGATGCGAGCGGCCAGGCAATCGAGTACGTCAAGTCGTTTAACCGCGGTGATGCGGGTGGATATACCTATACGTACTAGCTGGTTTTTAGCATAACGGGCTGAAAAGCTGACGGAATTTTGATTCGTTGAGCAAACTGCATATACAACCTTACATGGCTCAAAATCAACCGTTCGCCGATGGGGATAAATTAATCGACAAAGAGGTATCAAAAAGCCGTAACCTGTAACTGTGATTGGTATCAAATACTAATGATTTGTTACGAGGTGAGACGATGAAGATGCTCGATTACGTTCAGCTTGCCCATGTGCGTATGGGAGAGAACCTCGAGCGTTCGTCTGAGCTGGTAGCGCAGCTCGTTGATATTTTCCAGTCCGGTTCTTTTGACGCGCTGCGCATCGTTGCTTCGGGTTCGTCGCGCCATGCCGCCGATTGCGCCCGCGATTACCTGCAAGATACCCTGCAAATGCAGGTGTCCGTTGTGACGCCCGAGGCCTTCGTCGATTTTGAGCACACCTATCCGCAGCATGCGCTCAACATTGCCGTTTCGCAGAGCGGCTATTCGACCAATACGATTGCGGCGCTCGATTACATGCGCACACACGATATGGCTGCAGTTGCGCTCACGGCAAACGTCGAGGCACCCATCAAGGAACACGCTGACATCGTTCTTGACTACGGTGTGGGTGTCGAGTCGGTGGACTTTGTGACTCTGGGTGTCGAGGTTCTCGTTGAGTACCTGGTGCTCTTTGGTATTTACGGCGGTCAGGCGCGCGGAACGATTGACGCCAAGGGCGTTGCCCAGCGTCTTGACGACCTGCGCGAGGCTATCCAGGCCAATGCCGTGATGTGCAAGATCGCCGAGGCATATGTCCAAGACCACATGCTCGAGCTTTCTGAGCACATGCCCGCCATGGTCGTCGGCAACGGCCCCAACTATGGCGTTGCCGAAGAGGCGGCCCTCAAGCTGAGCGAGACCATCAAGATTCCTGCCATGCATCACGAGGGCGAGGAGTTCGTCCACGGTCCCGAGATGCAGATAACCCCAGGCTACCTGGTGTTTATCGTCGACGATCCACAGGGGTCGGAGCGTCTTGCGGATATCGCCGATGCGCTATCGAACGTTACGACAAAAACGGTGCTGCTCACAGCCCATCCCAGGGGTAGGGCTCACGAGGTTGCGGTGCCTCAGGTGGCTCCGCTGCTCAGCGCAATTCCCAATCTTGTGTTCTTCCAGACGATTGCGGCAATAATCGCCGAGCGTCTGAAGTCATGGGACGTACACCCGTATCTCGATGCCGTCTCCAAACAGATGGAGGTTAAGGCGGAGGGCTACGAAGAGTCAGTCAATGCGCTTAAGGTCAAAGCGGCCGAGTGTTACGGAATGTAAGCGGGCTTTGATGCCCGTTGGCATGGGGGATGTAGAGACAACCCCAGAAAGGAGAAGCAAATGAAGGAAACCGAGAAGATCGAGATCATGCATTTCGACCAGGAGGGCTACCTCGAGGACGGCAAGGCGCTCTACGAGACCGGCAAGAAGATGACCGCGCTCGCCGACAAGGTCGCCGACGAGGGCTACGACGCCGTGTTCCTGATGGGCGTCGGCGGCACCTGGGACGAGCTCATGCAGCTCGAGTACCTCATGAACAAGTTCGGCGACCGCGACCTCGAGGTCTACCTGATCCACGCCGCCGAGTGGAACGTCTCCGGCCACAAGCGCATGACCGAGAAGTCCGTCGTGCTCACCGCCTCCGAGTCCGGCACCACCCCCGAGGTCCTCGAGGCCGTCAAGAAGATGAAGGAGATGGGCGTACGCGTCTACGCCATGACCAAGCCCGAGGGCCCCATCGGCCAGGCTGTGGGTGCCGAGAACTGCGTCGCCATGGCTTCTGACCATGGTTCGGGCGGCTGCGAGAAGGGCTACTACCTCGCCGACTGCTTCGGCCTGCGCCTGCTCAACCGCCGTGGCTGCTTCCCCAAGTTCGACCTGTTTATCGAGCAGACCAAGGACATCTGGAAGGACATGCTCGATATCCGCAAGCGCTTCGAGCCGCGCGCCGAGGAGCTCGCCAAGAAGTACGCCCTGGCCCCCTACACCATGTTCATCGGCTCCGGCGCCCTGTGGGGCGAGACCATCCTGTTCTCGATGTGCATCCTCGAGGAGATGCAGTGGAAGCGCACCCGCTACATCACCTCGGCCGACTTCTTCCACGGCACCCTCGAGCTCGTGGAGCCGGGCGTCCCCGTCTTCCTGTTCATGGGCGAGGACGAGAACCGCAAGCTCGACGAGCGCGTCCGCGCCTTCCTCAACCGCGGCGTGACCGGCGACACCGACATCAACATCATCGACACCGCCGAGTTCGCGATCCCCGGCCTTGACGACGAGTTCCGCGTCATCGTGTCTCCGTGGATCCTCTCCTCGCTGATCACCGATCGCCTTGCCGCTTACTACGAGACGGTCACCAAGCACAACCTCAACTATCGCCGCTACTATCACCAGTTCGACTACTAATCGGTGACAAATAAGCTACTGATCAAGAAGCACCCTGCCCGGGCGCATGCGTCCGGGCATTTTTATGCCGAAATTCGCAAGAAAGGGGAATCGAATGAGGCAGTTTATCGTGGCGTCCCATGCTCATTTTGCGTCCGGAATCGTTGAGAGCATTGGGCTGCTCTCCGGCGAGCGCGAAAACGTCCATGCGCTGTCTATGTATGTCGACGGAAACGAGGACCTGGTCAAGGAGGCTGTGGCGGTTCTTGACGGGTTCGCTGCGGACGACGAAGTTGTCGTGTGCACTGACCTCTTTGGCGGCAGCGTCAACAACGAGTTCACCAAGATCGTCCAGACGCGTCCCAACACGCATCTGGTGACCAATATGAACCTGCCGCTCCTTATTCAGCTGCTGTTCGTGCCCGAATCCACCCCGATCGATGAGGCCATTCGCCAGATCGTCGAGGCGGACGACACCAAGGTCAAGTACGTCAACGACCTGCTGGGGCAGGCCGAACTCGATGAGTTTTAATCGTTAGGAGCACATCATGATTCAGATGATTCGCGTGGACTATCGACTGCTTCACGGCCAGGTTGCCGTTAGTTGGACCTCGGCTCTGGGTGCCGACTGCATCCTGTTGGTGAGCGACACGGTCCTCAATGACAAGCTTCGCCTGCAGGCCCTGTCCCTTGCAAAGCCGGAGGGCTGCAAGGTCGTCGTCAAAAACACCGAGGATGCCGTCAAGGCGCTCCAGAGCGGTGTGACCGATAAGTACAAGCTCTTCGTGGTTTGCGAGACGATCCAGCAGGCCGGTGCCGTCGCCAAGGCGATGGGCGTCAAGAAGATCAACCTCGGCAATGTTGCCTTTAGCGAGGATGCCCGCCAGGTCTCGACCAGCGTATTTCTCACGCCCGAAAACGAGGCATACGTCAAAGAGCTGCTCGGCGAGGGCTACGAGCTGTTCATTCAGATGATTCCGGCAGATGCGAAGACTGACGCCGCGAAGGTCATCGGTTAGGGGCCATCATGGTTATCAAGACAATCCTGATTTTCCTTATTGCCCTTTTGGGTTATTCCGAGTGGCTGTCGGGCACGAGCTACCTCCAGCGCCCGATCGTGCTCGGACCTCTGGTTGGCCTTGTCATGGGCGACATGGTGACCGGCACGATCATGGGCGCCACGATGGAGCTTGCCATGGTCGGCGCCATCTCGGTCGGTGCGTATAACCCGCCCGATACGATTTCCGGCACTATCCTGGGCGTATCGCTTGCCATGCAGGCCGGTGCGGACGCTTCGGCGGCCCTGACCCTGGGTATCCCCATCGCAACGATCGTCCTGGCGCTCGATACGGCCCTGGGCCAGCCGGTCATGCTGCTGCTGGTGCACCGTATCGACAAAAACGTCGAGGACGGGGACACCAAGGCCATCACGCGCAACATGCTTATCGCGGGTTATGCGCAGAGCTGGTGCGGTCTGCTGATCATTCCCCTGGCATTCTTCTTTGGCGCCGATGCCGTCGCCAGCCTGCTCAACATCATCCCCGATTTCGTACAGACCGGCATGGATGTCGCCGCCGCCTTCTTGCCCGCACTCGGCTTTGCGATGCTGGCGCAGATGATTATGAACAAAACGGTGGCTCCGTTCTTCTTCGCCGGCTTCTTCCTCGTCGCCTACTTTGGCATTAGCACGACGGGTGTGGCGATCTTTGCCGCGATCATCGTCGTCGCGATGACGGTTTTGGGCGAGAAGAAAAAGGCGGAGCAGCCCGCAGTGGCAACCGAGGATCCTGCGATTGGGAGTGGGTTCGATGAGTTTTAAGTTTGAGTCTTCTTATGACGGGCTGATTTCCCGCGCAGACCTTAAGAAGCTGTTCTGGCGCTCGATTCCCTATGAGCATTCCTGGAACTACGAGCGTATGGGCCATATCGGCTTTATGTGGGCCCTTATGCCGATCCTTCGCAAGCTGTATCCGCAGGATGCAGACTTTAAGGCCGCACTCAAGCGCCATATGGAGCTCTATAACGTCACGCCGTACATCTCGACGCTCCCCATGTCCATTGCTGCCGCAATGGAAGAGGTCAACGCTACTGACGATAGCTTTGACACGAGCGCGATCTCTAATGTCAAGCTTGCTTTGATGGGACCGCTGTCCGGCGTGGGCGATGCCTTCTACTGGGGCACGCTGCGAATTTTGGCAACGGGTGTCGGCACGTCGCTAGCGCTGCAGGGCTCTATTCTTGGCCCGATTTTGTTCCTGCTCGTGTTCAACGTCCCTCACTACATCATTCGTTACCTGCTGACGTTTGTGGGATATCGCTTTGGCTCGGACATGATCAGCAAGGTCCAGGAATCGGGCATTATGGACACGATCGTCAAGATGGCCTCTATCATGGGCGCTATGGTGATCGGTGCTATGACCATGGAGATGGTCACCGTAGACATTCCGCTCATGGTCGGCGCGGGCGATGGCGCTCAGACGCTCGCCGAGCTGCTCAATGGAATCTTCCCGGGCTTTGTCACGATGGGGCTGTTTGGAATCGTCTATCTCATGCTCAAGAAGAAGATGAATCCGCTGCTCATCATGCTTGTGATCTTACTCGTGAGTATCGCCGGCGCGTTCTTTGGAGTGCTTGGTGTTCAGTAGGGCATCCGTCATAATTAAAACAATGTAAGAGGGGGCGTCGCGCACACTGTGCTGCGGCGCCCTTTTGCCGAAAGGTGGACAAGATGGAGTATCCACAGCTTGCCGTCATGAATATCAGCCATCGCTATTTTGACCTTGAGGAATTCTTTTCCTCGGCGGCGGCCTCGGGCTACACGTGTTGCGAGCTTTGGACCGGGGCGATGCATCTGTATGTCGATTGCCATGGATACGATTCGCTCGAGCAGGTGCGGGAGCTGTCGCAGCGGTATGGAGTTCGGATTGTGGGACTTTGTCCCGAACAGAACAACCCCAAGCCGTGGAATATCGCGGCGCGCGGGAATGAGGCGCGTGCCCGCACGCTCGCGTACTTTAAGAACGTTGTGGATATCGCGGCGGAACTTGGAGCCGAGCAGGTCATGGTCTCGAGCGGCTGGGCATTTTTGAACGAGCCGATCGAGGACGCGTGGGGTCGCAGCGCCTCGATGCTGCGTGCGATTGCCGAGCATGCGGGAGAACGCGGCGTGCGACTGGTGCTCGAAGCCCTACAGCCGGTTGAGTCGATGATCGTGAACTCGGCGGCCGATACGAAGCGCATGATCGAGGCAGTTGATCATCCGGCACTTAAGGCGTGTCTGGATATGGGCGCCATGGCGGTGGCGGGGGATACCATCGACGATTACTTCGATCTGCTTGGCGATGATGTCGCCCACGTGCATCTTGTCGATGTTGCGGCAGATGGCACGACGCATCTTGCCTGGGGTGACGGCGACCGCGATATGCGCGCTGACCTGGATAGGCTGGTGACGCGCGGCTATCGCGGAGTTGTTTCGGCCGAGACCTATGACGGGCGCTATTTTGCCGACCCCGCAGCTGCCGATGCGCAGGTAATGGCAGAGTATCGTCGTGCGATTGGCGCCTAGGTGGGGCTGGGCTGCGGCAATCTGCCCCATGTTTCCAAATGAATACGGCGTGAGCGGCTGCGACGGATTTCCCCCGCAAGCACTCTAGTATGCTAAAGTACCCAGAAGACCGGCGGAGCTATGCCGGTCTTCTGTTCTATACGAAGCACAGCATGAGGAGGCTCACCAGATGACGGCCACACCGTGGGGATTCCGGGACATATTGCCCGAGGAGGCTCAGGCACGCGAGGAGATCGCATGTACGGTGAAGGGCTGCTTTAGGGAGCATCATTATCTGCCGGTTGAAACGCCGCTGCTCGAGGACAAGGGTTCGCTCGAGGAAGGTGGCCGCATTGCGGACACGCCGTTTAAGCTCTTTGACGATGACGGACGTTTGCTGGTGGTTCGTCCCGACAACACGTTGCCGATCGTGCGCTTGGTTTCGACCCGCATGCGCGCGGCCGATCTGCCGCTGCGCCTGCGCTACGAGGCGCCGGTGGTTCGCGAGTGCCAGCGCAATGCCGGCGGCTCGCGTCAGTTTACGCAGCTGGGCTTTGAGCTCATCGGCGCGGGCGACGCCGCGGGCGATGTCGAGATTGTCTCGCTGGTAGCCGAGGCCGTGCGCAAACTGGCGTTGCCCGATGCGCGCATTATCGCAGGTAGTGTGCGCCCGTTTAAGGAGCTGCTCGCGGCGTGCGAGGATCGCGAGCTGGCTGCCGAGGCCCTGCGCTGCGTGCACGCCAACGACTTTGTGGGCCTCGATGCCCGCGTGGCGGCAAGCACCGAGCCCGATGCCGTCAAGGCTGCCATCAGCGAGCTGCCGCGCTTGCACGGCGGCGCCGAGGTACTCGACCGCGTCGATGCGTTGCTGGCGGCGGCGGGCATTGTCGCGCCGCTCACGCGCGAGCTGCGTGCCCTGGTCGAGGGTCTGGCACCCGAGGACGCCCAGGTGCTGTCCTTCGACTTCTCCATCATGAACTCTTTTGATTACTACACGGGTCTGGTCTTTAAGGCCTATGCCGGTGGCCTGCCCGATCCGGTGGGCTCGGGCGGTCGCTACGACTCCATCTTTACCGGCGCGTTTGGCGACGGCATCGAGGTGCCGGCGGCGGGATTTGCCTTTTCGCTCGAGCGCCTGGAGGCCGCGCGCACTTCGGCTGAGGACGCCGCTTCCGACGGCGACCACGCCGCGGGCCGTGGTGCCGAGGGTCCGCTGCGCATCGCCGTTCCCAAGGGCTCGCTTAAGGCCGACACGCTCGACGTGCTCGAGGCCGCGGGCCTGGACGTCTCCGAGCTGCGCGACCCCGGCCGTCACCTGATCGTGCGCGGTCGCGATACGCGTGCCGGCGAGGGCGCGGTCGGAGATATCGAGTTTGTCATTGTGCGCCCCAGCGATGCGCCCGCCTTTGTGGGCTGCGGCGGTGCCGATTGCGGCATCTGCGGCTGGGATTCGCTTATCGAGGCCGACCTCAACCTGCTACAGCTGGTCGACCTGGGCTATGGCCTGTGCACCTTTATTGAGGCTGAGCCCGCTTGGCGCACCGGTCAGGCCGAGCGCAACTATGCCCGCCGCGGCTCGCTTCGCGTGGCCACCAAGTACCCGCGCATCGCGAGTGCCTGGTATGCCGAGCGCGGCGTAAATGCCGATATCGTCTCGCTGCACGGTAACATCGAGCTGGGCCCCATCGTCGGTATGACCGACCGTATCGTGGACATTACCGCCACGGGCGCCACGCTGCGCGATAACGACCTGATCATCACCGGCCGCATCATGGACTGCACAGCGCGCTTCTTTGTCAACCCGGGTGCCGCTCGCCTGGATCCGCGCGTACGCGATCTTGCCGATCGCCTGGCGGCAGCCGTGAAGGACAAGCATTTTGAGCCCGTTGCGGGCTCGGCACAATAGCGCGAGCACGCACGGGCGCCCCAACGTCCGGGCGGCAGGTCGACTGACGCCGCCGCCCGGTCTCTCGTTTTTCGAACAAAACCTCGACCGATAGGGGATACCGATATGAAGACTATCAAGCTTGCTCCCGGTGAGCGCCTCGTTACCAACCAGCTTAACCGCAAGGGCGTGCTGCCGCAAAACATCGTCGACGCCGCCCGCGATATCGTGGCCGACGTGCGTGCCAACGGCGATGCTGCGGTGCGCGATTACTGCCAGCGTTTTGACGGTGTTGAGCTGCAGAGCTTCCGTCTGCCGCAAGAGCAGATCGATGCTGCGCTCGAAGGCCTCGACCCGGCCTTTGTCGCCGCGCTCGAGAAGGCTGCGCGCCAGATCCGTGAGTTTCACCAGCGCGAGGTCGAGCAGAGCTGGTTTACCACGCGCCCGGACGGCACGATGCTCGGCGTTAAGGTGACCCCGCTTGCCGCTGCCGGCATCTACGTGCCGGGCGGTCGTGCGCAGTATCCCTCCACGGTGCTTATGAACGCCATTCCCGCTAAGGTGGCCGGCGTCAAGCGCGTGGTCATGGTGACGCCGCCGCAAAAGGATGGCCTGATCAGTCCGTACACGCTTGCCGCGGCAAAGCTCGGCGGCGTGGACGAGATCTATATGGTGGGCGGCGCTCAGGCCGTGGCCGCACTTGCGTATGGTACCGAGACCATTCCGCGCGTCGACAAGATCACCGGCCCGGGCAACGCCTTTGTCGCCGCGGCCAAGCAGATTGTCTCGGGCGACGTGGGTATCGACATGGTCGCCGGCCCCTCCGAGGTCTGCGTGCTGGCCGATGCCACGGCCAAGCCCATGGTGGTTGCTGCCGACCTGATGGCGCAGGCCGAGCACGATCCGCTGGCTGCCTGCTACCTGGTGACCTGCGACGAGCAGTTTGCGCGCGAGGTCGAGGCTGGTATCGACATTCTGGTAGCGCAGTCGCCGCGCGCCGAGATCACGCGCGCCTCGCTCGATAACGAGGGCACCATCGTGGTGGCCGCCGACATGGCTGCCGCCGTCGAGGCCGTGAACACCGTGGCGCCTGAGCACCTTGAGCTGCACTGCAAGGACGCGATGGGCCTGCTCGGCGGCATTCGCAACGCCGGCGCCATCTTTGTGGGCGCCTGGAGCTCCGAGCCGCTCGGCGATTATGTTGCCGGCCCCAACCACACGCTGCCGACCGGTGGCACGGCCATGTTCTCCAACCCGCTTTCGGTCGAAGAGTTCGTTAAGCGCTCGAGCGTCATTTGCTATACGCCCGAGGGTCTGCTCTCCGACGCTCCCGCTACACAGCGTCTGGCTGAGGCCGAGGGTCTGTGGGCACACGCGCTTTCGGCCGCACTGCGCCGCCGCGTGCTGGAGCAGGGCGAGGATGCCGTGAGCGCCGAGTCGCTCGCCGCGGCCGACCTGACCAAGGTTGCCTGGCCGGGCGACGCCGTGGCGACGGTTGCCGAGGGAGTGGACCTGGCGGCTGCTGCGGGCGGCGCCGCTGGCCCGACCGGCGAGGAGGCCTAATATGGCCGAGCTGACGCCCCGCATGAAGGAGCTCGTCCAGCCCTACTTGGCCGGTATTGAGCCCTACGATCCCAACTTTACGCCTACGCGCATCAACCTTTCGGCTAACGAGAACACCTATCCCGTGCCGGCCGGCGTGCGCGAGGCGATCGACGCTGCCTTGGCTGCCACACCGCTCAATCGCTATCCCGATCCCATGTCAAACGACCTGCGCGACGAGCTTGCCGCTTGGCATGGCGTGACGCGCGAGCACATCTGCGTGGGCAACGGCGGCGACGAGCTGCTCTATAACTATCTGCTGGCGTTTGGCGGCGCGGGGAGGACTCTGCTCAACTGCCCGCCGTGCTTTAGCGAGTACGCGTTCTTTGCGTCGCTCTGTCAGACCGAGGTGCGCGACGTGTGGCGCGACCCGGCGACCTTTGAACTCGACCAAGCTGCTGTGCTCGCGGCAGCGCCGGCGTGCAACCTAGCAATCATGACCTCGCCCAACAATCCCACGGGCGACGTGGCTCCGCTCGACTTTGTCGCGGCCCTGTGCGATGCATGCCCCGGCATGGTGATGGTTGACGAGGCCTACGTTGAGTTTGCCGACGATTCGTTTGGCGCGGCCACCACGGCGCAGGGGCTTATTGCCGAGCATCCCAACCTGGTAATTCTGCATACGCTGTCCAAGGCGTTTGGCACCGCCGGCACGCGTCTGGGTTACGTGATCGCGGCGCCCGAGGTCATCGACGTGTTCGCGGCGATTCGCCAGATCTATTCGGTCAACGTGCTGAGCCAGGCCGCCGCGCTTGCCTGCGTGCGTGCCCGCGATGCGTACGCGCCCGTGGTGGCACAGGTCGCATCCGAGCGCGAGCGCGAGCTGTGCGCCCTGCGCGCAATGGCTGCCGAGGGCCTGCCCGTGGAGGCGTGGCCGAGCGCGGCGAACTTTGTGCTCGTGCGCACGCCGCATGCCACGCGCGTGCGCGAGCGCCTGCGCGACGAGTATTCAATTTTGGTGCGCGACTTTAGCTATGCGCCGGGGCTCGCGGATTGTCTGCGCATTACCGTGGGTACGCCGCGGGAAAACGATGAGGTGCTGGCGGCGTTTGCCGCGCTGGTGAAGGAGGAGATGTAGATGGACCGCTATGCCGAGGTGACCCGCAAGACAGGCGAAACCGACATTGTCGTCAAGCTCGACCTGGACGGATCTGGCGCGTGCGATATCTCGACCGGCGTGCCGTTTTTCGACCACATGCTCAACGCCTTTGGCCGTCATGGTTTGTTTGATTTGACGGTGCATGCGGTGGGCGACGTGGAAGTCGACGCGCATCACACCGTCGAGGATACGGGCATTGTGCTGGGCGAGGCGTTTTGCCAGGCGCTGGGCGACAAAGCGGGCATTACGCGCTTTGCCGATGCGGCGATTGCCATGGACGAGACGCTCGTGATGGCCGCCGTTGACATCTCTGGCCGCGGGCAGGCCTACTGCGAGCTACCCGTGCCGACCGAGCGCGTGGGCACTTTTGATACCGAGCTGGCCGTCGAGTTCTTCTACGCCTTCGCGCGCGACGCCAAGCTCACGCTGCACGTGCGCGAGCTGGCGGGCGGCAACTCGCACCACATTATCGAGGCGGCCTTTAAGGCCGTGGGCCGCACGATGCGCCACGCATGCGAGCTCGATCCCCGCGTGCAGGGCATCCCCAGCACCAAGGGCTCACTGTAACCGTCACAAGGGTAAAAACCACCACAAAGGGGACAGGCACCTTCGTGGTGGTTTTGGACGAAGAGAAGGGGAGGGTCGCGTGGGCGAACCGAAGATCGTGGTGGTCGATTACCACAAGGGCAACTTGTCGAGCGTTGTGCGCGGACTTGTGCGCGCCGGTGCCGCCGCCTGCACGTCGGACGATCCGGATCAGATCCGCAACGCTGACGGCCTGGTCATCCCGGGCGTGGGCGCGTTCTATGACGCGATCGCCTTTATGCGCCAGGGCGGTGAGGCGGACGCGGTGCTCGACGCCGTTGCCGCCGGAACTCCGCTGCTCGGCATCTGCCTGGGCCTTCAGCTGTTTTTTGAGCGCGGCGACGAGGGCGTGCCGGCGGACGAGGGTGCGGACGCGGACGACGATGCCTCCGAGCATGCCGGTGGCCCCTGGGTCGATGGCCTGGGCATCATGCGCGGCTCGTGCACGCGCTTGGAGTCGAGCCGCCTCAAGGTGCCGCACGTGGGCTGGGACCAGGTGCACATGACGCCTGCCGGCGCGGCCGATCCGCTGCTCGCCGGTTTTGCCGAGGGCGCCAATATGTACTTCACCCACAGCTATGCGGTGACCGACGATGCCGATGCCGCCGATGTTCTGGCGCGCACGCACTACACGCGGAGCTTCCCGTGCATCGTGCGCCACGGCAACGTGTGGGGCTGCCAGTTCCATCCCGAGAAATCCTCTGCGCTGGGTCAGCGCATCCTTAAGAACTTCGTCAACATCGTTGAGGAGGCCGGCCGATGATTCTGTTTCCCGCAATCGATTTGATCGGCGGCAAGGTCGTGCGCCTGGAGCGCGGCGACCGGAGCCACTGCAAGGTATATTCCGACGACCCCGTGGCCGTCGCCCGCTCCTTTGCCGAGCAGGGCGCGAGCTGGGTGCACGTCGTCGACCTGTCCGCTGCCTTTGGCGAGGACGAGGACGCGTGCGCTGCCAACTCGACGGCGATTAAGGCCATCTGCGGCGTCGACGGTCTGTCCGTGGACGTGGGCGGCGGCGTTCGCTCGCTCGCACGCATCGATGAGCTGGCAGGCTATGGTGCTCGCCGCATTGCGCTGGGCACTGTGCTCGTGACCGAGCCGGGTTTTGCCGAGGTGGCAGCCCAAGGCTTTGGCGAGCTGCTGGTCGCCGACATTGCCGCACGCGATGGCCAGGTCAAGGTGAACGGCTGGCGTGACGGCGCGGATATGGCGCTCGACGATGCCGTGGCGCAGCTTTCCGAGCTGGGCTTTAAGCATCTGGTGTATACCGACATCGCGCGCGATGGCATGCAGACGGGCATCGATGTGGCGGCGTATCGTCATGTGGCCGAGGTCGCGGGCTTTCCCGTCGTGGCGTCGGGCGGTATCTCGACGCTCGGCGATATCCGCGCGCTAGCCGCGGTGGGCGAGGACGCCATCGAGGGTGCTATCACCGGTCGTGCGCTCTACGAGGGCAACTTTACGCTGGCCCAGGCGCTGGCCGCCGCCCGAGGGGAGGAGTAGCCCATGCTTACCAAACGCGTAATTCCCTGTCTGGACGTCAAGGACGGCCGTGTGGTCAAGGGCGTCAACTTTGTGAGCTTGCGCGATGCGGGCGACCCGGTGGAGCTGGCGCGTGCCTACGACTGCGAGGGTGCGGACGAGGTCGTATTTCTGGACATTACCGCCACGAGTGACAACCGCGCGACGACCATCGAGATGGCGGCGCATGCGGCCGAGGAGCTGTCCATTCCCTATACCGTGGGCGGCGGCTTTTGCGACTTGGCCGGCATGCGAACCATGGTTGCCGCCGGCGCCGACAAGGTGTCGCTTAACTCTGCCGCCGTGCGCGACCCGTCGCTGATCAGCCAAGCTGCCGCGGCGTTTGGCAGCCAGGCCGTGGTCGTGGCGATCGATGCCAAGCGCGTGGGGCTGCCCGGCGCTCCCGGCGCCGACAAGTGGGAGGTGTTCACGGCGGGAGGCCGCAACGCCACGGGTATCGATGCGGTGGCGTGGGCCGAGGAGGCGGCTCGTCGCGGCGCCGGCGAGATCTTGCTCACCAGCATGGACCGCGACGGCACCAAGGCCGGCTTTGACCTGGCGCTCACCCGCGCCGTGGCACGCGCGGTGCCGATTCCGGTGATCGCAAGCGGCGGCGTGGGCACGCTCGAGCATTTTGCCGAGGGCGTGATCGAGGGCGAAGCCGACGCCGTGCTGGCGGCGAGCGTCTTTCACTTTGGAACCTTCAGCATTCGCCAGGTGAAGGATTATATGGCCTCTCAAGGCATCCCTGTCAGGTTGGACTTCTAGCGCTGCGGCTTGCCCAGGCGCCCGACCTTCCGGCTCCAACCCTCCTCGCGTACTTAAGTACGCGTCGTCGGGCTTGTCGCTCGGAATCTCGGGCACCTGGACAACCCTCGCCGACCTGCGAAGTTTGAATTTTGGGAGAGAAATGGAAGAGATAACCGATCCTTCAAAGCTTGCGTACGACGCCCGCGGGCTGATTCCCTGTGTGGTTCAGCAGTATGACACCGGTGAGGTGCTTATGGTTGCCTGGATGAACGAGGAATCGGTGGGGCTGACGCTCAAGACCGGGACCACGTGGTTTTGGAGCCGCAGCCGCCAGGAGCTCTGGAACAAGGGCGCGACGAGCGGCAACATGCAAGCGGTCAAGGAGCTCTGGGCCGACTGCGATAGCGATACGCTGCTGGTCAAGGTCGACTCGCCGGGTCCGGCTTGCCACACCGGCAACCGTACCTGCTTCTTTAAGCGCGTGGAAGGGGGAGTGCGATGAAAGTCGTGACGCCGTTCGAGGTCGCCGAATGCAACACCGAGCTCCTCCGCGCGGGCGTGCCATGCCGCGTGCACCTGACTGATGCCTGCGGGGCGCAGTCGCTTTGGCTCGAGGCCGAGAAGGAAAGGCTCAATGAGGCCCATGCCGTCATCGTCGAGTTCTTTGAGAAAAAGGGCGCAAAGCCTCGGTTCGATGAGACCGGTACCTACTTTACGCTGCAGTAACGAGAGGAAATAACCATGGGAGTCAGAACAGCTAACGTGCAGCCGGGAAACATCGGTGAGACGCTGACGGGACTGGCCGAGGTGATTCACGGCCGTCGCGATGCGCCGCCGCAGGAGAGCTATACCGCGCGTCTGCTGACCGACGTCGAGGACGAGCTTCTCAAGAAGCTTGCCGAGGAGGCGAGCGAGGTGATCATGGCCTGCAAGGATAACGACCACGATCACATCCGCTACGAGGCCGGCGACCTGATCTACCACCTGCTCGTGACGCTCGAGCGCTACGGCATCACCCTCGACGAACTGGCCGGCGAACTCAACGCCCGCCGCCACTAGTCATTGGGGACGTTCTTAAACGACTAGTTAGGCGAGGGGCGTGGATTCCCATTCGCCGGTGGGGTGGGGGATATCGAAGGCCCGGTAGCCGCAGTCGTAGGCGTGGGCCTGGGCCTCGCGGATGTTCCAGCAGATGTCGCAGGCGCGGTGCGCGTCCGAGCCAAAGGTGATGGGCACCTCGGCATGGGCGAAGCGGCGCAACAGCCCGGTCGCGGGGTAGTAATCGTCGAGCCCCTTGCGCGGTGCGGCGGTCGAGACCTCAACGCGGCGACCCGTATCGTGGGCGCATTCGGCCATCTGCTCCCAAAACGGCGCGGGGTCAAAGTCGGGTGCAAAGCCGTCCTTCGAAAAGCGCATGACCAGGTCGGGATGGGCCATCGCGTCAAAGTTGAGTGAGCTTTCGCAAGCACGGCACCAGTCGTCGACGTAGCACTCCCACACGCCGCGCACGCCTAAGTTTTCCCAAACATGCAGGTTGGTATCGTCGTCGATCCAACCGCAAAGGGAATCGGGTGTATCGGGGCGCGCGACGTCCTCTGTCCCTGCCGTGCCCGCGGCGCCTGCCGCAATATCGCCCGGGTTGCCAATCCAGTGCACGCTGCCCAGACGTACGACGGCGCCCTGGGACCAGTGCTCTACCAAGGGCTCGCAGCCCTCGTACCAATCGCATTCAAAACCGTAGATAAAGGTGAGCTCCGGCGCAATCTGCGCGGCGAGTTTGCGGGCGTCCTCAAAGGCCAAACGATGTGCCGGCAAGTCGCCCTCGACGACCTGCACCTCGCAGTTAGCATCCATACTGGCGGGCAGGGTAAGGTGGTCGGTCGAGACCATGACGCGGCAGCCGGCGGCAGCAGCGGCACGGACGTTGTCCTCGAACGAGGCGTGCCCGTCCGAGAACGAGGTATGAGTATGGCAATCGACCAGCGGGCAGGCGGGCATGGCGACTCCTTTGCATTTGGTGAATCCGCTCCATTGTAATGGTGCAGCTCTCAACACGCCGCGCACGCCGGGTGCCGAAATCGAGTGGAAAGGCGGGGCGGCGCGTGCCGGCGCCGGCGACTACTTGCTTCGTGCCGCCGCGCGTTTGGCCTGCACTGTTACCATCGCGTGTCTCACGGCGGTGATGGGGCGATAGCGGATCATACGCGGTCCCGACCAACGCATAACCTCGCGGATCTTCTCGCGCATGGCAGGCCGGTAACAATGCGAAGGACATGCCGAGCAAAATGTCTTGGTGCCTATGTGCGGGCAGTGCTCAATGCGCGCGATGGCGTATTTCTGCAGCTCGGCGCATTCGGGGCAGAGCGTAATGGTTCGAAGGCCGAGTTTCACGCGCACGGACTCATCGTCGCCAGCCTGTTCGACCACATGCCCGCCGCCATGATGCCCACGACACCACAGCGCAATCATCTGCGACACCATTTGGGCCTCACGCTCACGTTTGCGTGCTAGCTCCG
>CAJJZM010000034.1:0-18235 GCA_905197595.1 uncultured Collinsella sp. | reverse complement strand
GGGCCTCTACCCCACCCCCCCCATCAGTTGCGGTGGAATACGGACTGTTTTGCCTGTCAAAAGTCTCATCTACTCCGTATTCCACCGCAACTTTTTGTGGGCTGAGTAAAAGCCGGGGGAGCGTGCGCGTCGGGTACAGCGCAGGTACTGATACGATAGGTGTGTCAGTAACTGCCGCCGAGCGGCTCAAACGAAAGGAACCCTGTATGGAGTCCTCCGCCTACCCGATGCTCTTTAGCCCGATCAAGGTCGGTACGACCGAGGTCAAGAACCGCGTCTTTATGCCGCCGGTGTCTACCAACCTGGCCGACCATGGCTATGTGACCGACGACTTGGTCGATCATTACCGTGCTCGCGCCAAGGGCGGCGTGGGCCTGATCATCACCGAGGTCGTGACGGTCGAGCCCACCTATACCTATCTGCCGGGTGACATGTGCTGCTACGACGACACGTTCATCCCCGGCTGGGAAAAGCTCGCCGCAGCCGTCCACGAGTATGGCTGCAAGATCATGCCGCAGCTCTTCCACCCCGCCTACATGGCCTTTAACATTCCGGGCACGCCGCGCCTGATCGCTCCGTCCTTTGTGGGCCCGTCTTATGCCCGCGAGGCACCGCGCCCCATCACGGTTGATGAGATTCACGAGCTCACACATCAGTTTGGCGATGCCGCTGTGCGCATGCAGAAGGCTGGCGTCGATGGCGTCGAGGTCCATGCAGCGCACGCTCACGGCATGCTTGGCGGCTTTTTGACTCCGCTCTACAACAAGCGCACCGACGAGTACGGCGGTTCGCTCGACGCCCGCATGCGCTTTTTGCTCGAGGTCATCGCTGAGATTCGCGAGCGCTGCGGCAAGGACTTTATCATCGACGTTCGTATCTCGGGCGACGAGTACACCGATGGCGGCCTGACCCTCAACGACATGATCTATGTCTCGCGTCGCCTGGAGAAGGCCGGCGTCGACATGATTCATGTGTCGGGTGGTACCACCATCAAGCGCGGCTCCGCGATTCCTGCCGCCGGTACGCAGCAGGCCTCGCATGCCGCCTGTTCGCGCGAGATTAAGAAGCACGTGAACATTCCCGTTGCCACGGTCGGCCGCATTAACGAGGCCTGGATCGCCGAGGAGCTGATCGAGGACGGCGCTGCCGACATCTGTATGATGGGTCGCGCCAACCTGTGCGATGCCGAGTTCTGCAACAAGGCCGCTGCCGGCAACGCCGACGAGATCCGCCCCTGCATCGGCTGCCTGCGCTGCCTGAACGGCATTATGTTTGGCAAGCGCATCTCCTGCACCGTCAACCCAGATGTTGAGCGCGACGAGGCCGGCTACGAGCCTGCCGCCGAGGTCAAGAACGTGCTCGTTGTGGGCGCTGGTCCTGCGGGCATGGAGGCAGCCTACATTGCCGCCAAGCGCGGCCACAACGTAGTGCTCGTGGACAAGCAGGACGAACCGGGCGGCGAGATGCGCATCGCAGCCGTTCCGCCGGCAAAGCAGGAACTCACCCGCGTGATCAAGTATCAGTACCGTCGCCTGGCCGAGGCCGGCGTGAAGTGCGTATTTGGCACCGAGCTTACTGCCGAGGATATTCAGCGTGACTACGCCGGCTACGAGGTTGTCCTGGCTTATGGCGCCGAGCCCATCGCTCCGGCCTTCATGCAGGGCTTTAAGCAGGTTATGACGGCCGACGACCTGCTGGGTGGCAAGGCTTTCCCGGGCAAGAAGATCGTCATCGTGGGCGGCGGCACCGTCGGTTGCGAGACGGCAGATTACCTGGCCCCGCTGGTCAACGACCTGTCGCCGGCCAATCGCGATGTCACCGTTATCGAGATGACCAAGACGCTCGCCGCCAACGAGGGCGGCGCCGGCCGCGCGGTGCTCATCACGCGCATGCTCTCCAAGGGCGTCCACGTGCTGACCGAGGCCAAGGTGACCGAGATCACCGAGGACACCATCAGCTACGAGAAGGACGGCGAGGTCCACACCATCACCGGTGCCGATACGCTGGTGCTTGCCATGGGCTATCGTTCCAATACCAAGCTGGCCGACGACCTGGCTGCAGCCGGTGTTGCCACCCACGTGCTGGGCGATGCCAACAAGTGCGGCAACATCCGCGACGCCATCGGCGATGGCTACAAGGTCGCCTGCGAACTGTAGGCTCTTGGCAAAAAGGGGAGCGGCCGCCTTGCAGTGGCTCAAGCGATAGCCAAAAAAATAAGGCGCCGCGACACATGGATTGTCGCGGCGCCTTTTGCTTGGCGATTTGTTGGGGGTCGGTGCGCCCCGTGGGCCTTATTACAGGCCCAAGATCTCTTTGACCTTAGCGATGATGGCCTCGTCGGTGGCGTTGGCAAAGAAGTACTCCTGGAAGTGCTCGCCGGCAAGTGCGCCCTTCACCAGGTCCTGATCGATCTCGCCCAGGACGTCGACGAGCGGGCGCATGGTCACAGCGCGCACGCCATCGAGGATCTTTTTGTTGCGCTGCTCGGGCTCAACGCGCTCGGCGGGGTAGCCGTTGCCCGAACCAAAGCCAAAGAGCTTCTCGAAGGTGTACTCGAGGTTGAGCTCCTGGCCCCAGCCGTTTTTGAGCGCGAAGGGCATGGCGACGGCGTTGCCATCGTTAACCTGGGCAAAGGTGTAGGCATCCAGCGGGTCGGCAACATGACCGCACAGCACGCCGGGGAAGGAGTTGCAGGCGAGCATGGCGCCCTCGCCGGTGCCGCAGCCGGTCACGACGTAGTCGGCGGCACCGGAGTTGAGCAGCACGGCGGCAAGGATGCCGTTCTGCACGTAGGTGAGGGGCTTGGAGTCGGCGTCGGCATACATGCCATAGTTAAAGACGGTGTGGCCCATGGGCTCGACAACCTTCTTAAGGGCAGCCTCGATCATGGGGTTCTTGGAGTTCTGAGAATTCTCGTTGATCAGAGCGATTTTCATTTGAGTTAACCTTTCAACTTAATTTTCCAGTTTTTGTTTCTGTATGCGGGCGGCGGCTAATCCGACCCGCGATGAGCTATGCGGGCAGTTGGCAGTTAAGTCTGTCGCGAGTTCCGCACGCAAAGGAAAGCACTTAATGTGCTTTCCGTCTTGCGCAGGACTGTAGAGCAGCAAACTTAATCGCCCCGCCGGGCGGGCGAGCGCAGGGATACGACATCTGTCCAACAATTCGTGTGAAACACAATGAAAAACCGTTTGATGTGAGTTAATATAAACAACGTCGTGAATCTGACTCCTGCCACATGCATGACAGGGGTTAAACACAAAAAGGAGTCAACTATGGTTTCTGAGAAGGCTACCCTCGTTAATCCTCAGGGTCTGCACATGCGTCCGGCTGGTCTGTTCGCCTCCACCATGGGCAAGTACGCCTGTGACGTGACGGTCGTTACCCCCGAGAAGGAGGTCAACGGCAAGTCCCCGATGGCCCTCATGGCTGCTGGTATCCCCTGCGGCACTGAGGTCGAGGTCAAGTGCGACGGCGCTGACGAGGCCGAGGCTCTGGCTGCTGCCATCGAGCTCATCAAGAGCGGTCTTGGCGAGTAGAACTCAAACGGGTCGCATGTTGAACAACTAAGTTCATATTTGGGGGCGCAGTGACCTGTTGTAAGGTAGCTGCGCTCTTTTGTCATGGATATGGCAAAACGCTTTATCACATGACACGGAGAGAGGAATGGGAATGTATCAGGGAGTCAACGCTTCCGAGGGCATCGGTATCGGCACCGTCATGGTCGCCGTCGATCCCGACTTGACGTTTGAGCCGCACGAGGTTGCTGATTCGGCAGCAGAGAAGGAGCGCTATCAGTCCGCTCTTTCGGTCTTCTGCGAGAAGACCCAGGCTCAGGCCGACCATATGAAGGAGACGGTGGGCGAGGCCGAGGCCGAGATCATGAGCGGACACATTGTCCTGGCTCAGGACCCGGGCATGACTGACGCCATCAACGCCGCCATTGACGGCGGTACCTGCGCCGAGCAGGCGCTCATGGACACCTCGACCATGTTCGAGAACATGTTCCTGTCCATGGACGACGAGATGTTCCGTCTGCGCGCGGCCGACATCGCCGACATCCGCACCGGTATTCTGGCCGAGCTGCTGGGCAAGGAGGTCGTCGACCTCTCCGTCCTGCCTGAGAACACCGTCGTTGTCGTGCACGACCTCACGCCGTCCATGACCGCCACGATCGATAAGGCCCACGTTGCCGGTATCGTCACCGAGACCGGTGGCCGCACGTCGCACTCCGCGATCATTGCGCGCGCCCTTGAGATCCCGGCTGTCCTTTCGGTTTCCAACAGCTGCACCGCGCTGCGCAACGGTATGACCGTTGTCGTCGACGGCGGCAAGGGTATCGTTGAGGCCGATCCCGACGAGGAGACGCTCGCTGCCTACACCGCCAAGGCCGAGGCCTTCGCTGCCGAGAAGGCAGCCCTCGAGGCCTTCCGTGGCAAGCCGTCCGTGACTGCCGATGGCATCAAGAAGATCATCGCCTGCAACATCGGTAACCCCGATGACGTGCCCAACGCGCTCGATCACGACGCCGAGGCCATCGGTCTGTTCCGCTCCGAGTTCCTGTTCATGGACTCTGCTGAGCTTCCTTCCGAGGAGGAGCAGTTCAACGCCTACCGTAAGGTCGCCAGCGCGCTCAAGGGTGCTCCGGTCATCATCCGCACACTCGATGTGGGTGGCGACAAGGAGATCCCGTATCTGCATATGGTCAAGGAAGACAACCCCTTCATGGGCTTCCGCGCCGTGCGTTACTGCCTGGCCAATCCCGACCAGTACAAGGTCCAGCTCCGCGCTCTGCTGCGCGCTAGCGCCTTCGGTGACGTCAAGATCATGATCCCGCTCGTCACCTGCGTCGAGGAGGTCTTGGCTGTCAAGGAGCTCGTCGAGCAGTGTAAGGCCGAGCTGACCGAAGAGGGTCGCAAGTTCAACGAGAACATCGAGGTCGGCATCATGGTCGAGACGCCCGCCGCTTCGTTGCTCGCAGACCGTCTGGCCGAGGTTGCCGACTTCTTCTCCATCGGCACCAACGACCTGATCGGCTACACCATGTGCGCCGACCGTGGTAACGACACCATCTCCAACCTGTACCAGGTTTACTATCCCGCCGTGCTCCGCTCGCTCAAGAACATCATCGAGAGCGGCGTGAAGGCCGGCATCATGGTCGGTATGTGCGGCGAGGCCGCTGCCGATCCGCTGCTCGAGCCGCTGCTGATCAGCTGGGGCCTGGAGGAGTTCTCGATGAGCGCTCCGTCGATCCTGCGCGCCCGCAAGACCATCAGCCAGTGGACCAAGGCCGAGTGCGACGAGCTCGCCGAGAAGGCGCTCGCCTGCAACACTGCCGCCGAGGTCAAGGCACTGCTCGAGTCCGCAGCTCGTTAATTTGGTATCAGAGGTAACCGCGTGGTTGGAATGGGCCGGCCACGCGGCCCTCACATATACAGGGGGTACTGTAAATGTTCTACACGCTAACTGCTAACCCGGCTGTCGACATGACGGTTTCGAGTTCTCCGCTCGAGCCCGACGAGAACGTCCGCACCGGCTCGGCCAGCTACACGGCTAACGGCAAGGGCCTCGACGTGTCCTTCGCCTTTAAGAAGATGGGCGTCGACACCGTCGCGCTCGGCTTCTTCGCTGGCTTCACGGGCAAGTTCATCGTCGAGGAGGTCATGAACCTGGGTTGCCTGTGCCGCCCGGTCTGGACCGACGGTATCACGCGCATTAACACCTACGTCAACGATGGCCAGCACGAGTACGGCATCCTGAACCCGGGTGCTCCGATCACGCCGCAGCACCAGGAGGAGCTCTACAACATCCTGGACACCGCGGGCGATCTCGAGTGCCTGATCGTTTCCGGCTCCGTGCCTCCCAAAGCTACGCCTGACTTCCTGGCTCAGGTCATGGAGCACGCTCAGGCTCGTGGCGCCGACGTCGTCCTGGACCTGTCCTCCGATAAGCTCAAGGAGCTCGCTCACAAGAAGCCGCTGCTCATCAAGCCGAACCATCACGAGATGAAGGCCATCTTCGGCGTGCCGGTCGACACCGACGACGAGGTTCGCGTTGCCATGAAGATGGCTCACGACGCTGGCGTTCAGAACGTGCTGCTCACCCGTGGTAGCCGCGGCGACGCTTACTTCTCCAACGGCGAGGACATCTGGTACGCCAAGCGTGAGTTCAACATCAAGCTGGTTTCTTCCGTCTGCGCCGGCGACTGCACCCTCGCTGCGTTCCTGCACAAGTGGTACAGGGATCGCGACAACGTCGAGGAGGCCATGAAGCTCGCTATGGCCACCGGCGCCAACGTTGCCGAGTCCGTCGGCATCGGCGACTTCGGTCACGTCGACGAGTACAGCAAGCGCGTTGCTGTCCGCAAGCTCGATCGTCAGTAATCGAAACGCGACATATTCGTGCGCATGCGGCGCCCCGGTTTCGGCTGGGGCGCCTTTTTTGTTCCGTCATTGGAGAGAGATGTTCTGCCGTACTTCATCGCTTCCACACCGTTCACCGAGTTGTCCTAGCCTTTTACCGATGGGTGGAATATACTTTCATCAACACGTTGCTTCGTGAAAGGAACATTCATGATTTACACGCTCACTGCAAATCCCGCCATTGACTACAACATCGCCTGCGACGGCCTTGCTGCCAACACCGTCACGCGTACCCGTAACGCCGTCTACACGCCCAACGGCAAGGGTCTCAACGTCTCGTTCACCCTCGATCACTACGGTGTCGACACCACGATTCTGGGCTTTTTCGCCGGTTTCTCGGGTGAGTTCATCGTCAAGGGCGCCGAGGCCCTGGGCGTGCCCGTCAAGCCCGTGTGGACCGACGGCATCACGCGCGTCAACGTGTTCCTCAATGCCGGACCCGACACCGAGTACAACATGGTCAACGCCGGTGCCGCCATCAACGAGGCCAACGAGCAGGAGATGTTTGAGCTCATCGATTCACTCGATGACATGACCTGCCTGGTCATCAGCGGCTCGCTGCCTCCCAACACTTCCGAGGGCTTCCTGGCCGAGGTCCTGCGCCGTGTCAAGGCCAAGGGGGCCGAGTTCGTCCTCGACATCTCGAGCCATCAGCTGGCAGACCTCATTGCCATGGAGCCGCTGCTGATCAAGCCCAATGACGACGAGCTGCTCGACATCTTTGGCATTAAGGTGAGCGGTGGCGACGATGAGTCCGTCAAGGGCGCTATGGCCGAGCTGCACGCCAAGGGCGCCAAGAACGTGCTGCTGACCCTCGGTGGCGCCGGTGCGTACTTCTCCAACGGCGAGCACATCTGGTTTGCCAATCGCACCTTCGACGTCAAGCTGCTGTCGACGGTGTGCGCCGGCGATTCCTCGCTCGCTGCCTTCCTGTCCGTATGGCACGACGCTCCCGAGCGAGTCGAGGACGCCCTGCGCCTTTCGATGGCTACCGGCGCCAATGTGGTCGAGTGCCCCGGTCTGGGCGATTTTGCCAAGGTGGACGAATATAAGAAGCACATCGAGGTTCGCCAGGTCTGCTAGCAGCATCGATACGTCGTTGCCGAACACCCGCTTTGGATTACCAAGGCGGGTGTTTTTTTGCGCGCTGAACGTATGTGGCGTCTGCTGTCACGTTTTATCTAATCGATGACGCGATTGCGTGTGCGCGCTTTCTCGTTTCTTGTTAGACTTCTTGAGAACCATCGATTAACGCTCACAAGTGCAGGAGGCCATAGGCATGTGCAATGTTTCGCTCAACGGTACGCAACCGTCCGATGCGTCCCTGCGCGTCCTGCGCGCGCTTGAGGCGGCTGGTCTTGAGGCTTGGTACGTGGGCGGTTGGGTGCGCGACGCCCTGATGGGGTGCCCCAGCCACGATGTTGATATGTGCTGTAGCGGCCTGTGGCAGGAGTCCAAAGCGGCGCTCGAGGCCGCCGGCATCGCGGTTGTGGAGTCGGGCATTAAATTTGGCGGAATCACGGCTATTTCCGATGGCGAGCGTATCGAGGTCACCACGTACCGTCTGGATGGTTTTTACACCGATGGTCGCCATCCTCAGAGTGTGGAGCGTGCCGCCTCGCTCGAGGACGATCTGGCGCGCCGCGACTTTACCGTCAATGCCATGGCCTGGCATCCCGAGTGCGGGCTTGTCGACCGCTACGACGGCCAGGGTGACTTGGAGCGCAAGCTGATTCGCGCTGTCGGCGATCCCAAGCGTCGCTTTAACGAGGACGCCCTGCGCATGCTGCGTGCGGTGCGCTTTGCCTGCCGCCTGGACTTTATGATTGAGCCCGAGACCAAGCGTGCGCTTGCCGAGTGCGCGCCGCTGCTCGATGCCGTGGCGCGCGAGCGTGTGGGCATTGAGCTTGAGGGCATCCTTTCGACCGGCCACGGGGGAGATGCCATGCTGCGCTACCCCGAGCTCATCTGCGCCGCCGTGCCCGAGTTGGCAGCGGGTCGCGGGTTTGATCAACGAAGTGTCTATCATGCGTTTAACGTCTACGAGCATATCGCTCGTGTTCTGACGGTGGCAGGGGAGCTGGCGCTGTGCGACGGCGTCGCGCCCTCGTCGAGTCTTATGTGGGCGGCGTTTTTGCACGATGTGTCCAAACCCGAGTGCTTCACGGTCGATCACGCCGGCAGCGGACACTTCTACGGTCATCCCGAGCTCGGTGCCAAGAAGGCGCGCGTCATTATGGATCGCCTGGCGCTCTCGCACGACTTGGTGCGCGACGTGTGCCTGCTCATCAAATACCATGACATGCCGCTGCGCCCCGAGCGCTCCTGTCTGCTCAATATGATGCGCGCGCTTTCGGGTGAGGGCGTCGACACGGCCCGCCTGATTGACGAGCTCATGGACCTTAAGCGTGCCGACACACTTGGCAAGGCCCCGTCGTGCTTCTATTACGTTGAGACGATTGAGGAGATGCGCGCGATGGCGCACGAGCTGCTGAGGGCGGGGGAGCCCTATACGCTCAAGATGCTCGCCATCAACGGCGGCGACCTGATCCGTGCTGGAGTCAAGCCCGGGCCGGAACTGGGGCAGCTTCTCAACTCCGCCCTCGACGCCGTGATCGAAGACAACATTCCCAACGAGCGCGAAGCTCTTTTGGTCCATCTCAACTTGAATTAGCTACCTAGTTTACCTGCGTGTTCCATAACCTGCCGACAATTTTTCGGCAATTTGGAATTTCTTCTTGCGCTGACGTTTTTTGTCCCGTAATATATCTCCTCGCAGCACGGCAGTGCAGATGTCATGTGGCCCGTTCGTCTAGCGGTTTAGGACGCCGCCCTCTCAAGGCGGAGATCACCAGTTCGAATCTGGTACGGGCTACCACGCATCTGATACCCGGACTTCCTATGGAAGGCCGGGTTTTTTATTTTCAAACAACCGTCTGCAATTCCCGTTTGAACCAGAGCTTTGCGTTCTGTCTATGGTCCTTGCGGGTACAATATCCAAGATATTTTGACTGTTAGAAGGAGTCTCATGACGGAGTCCTCTCAGCATACGTCTAAGCCCCAGGTCGAGGTTGAGGCCTCGGGCGGAGATGACAATAAGAGCGCACGCCGCGGCGCCATCTTTATCGGCGTCGTGCTGGTGGGTTATATCGTCTATCTGGTGGTAACCGGGCAGATGGGGCAGTTCTGGGCCGCTATGTCGAGCGTCCAGGCGTCATGGCTCGTTGTCGCGTGTCTCTGCATGTTCATGTATCTGTTCTTTGGCATTGTGGCCTATGCGATCGCTGTCTGGCTCGACCCCAATTCACCCGTCGGCATTCGCGACCTCATTTCGGTCGAGGCGAGCGGCATCTTCTTTGGCAACCTCACACCTATGATGATGGGCTCGACTCCTGCTCAGATCTACCGCCTGACCAAGGCGGGCCAAAATGTCGGCGAGGCCGGAGCCACGCAATTCACGCGCTTTATCGTGTATCAGTTTGGCCTCGTTGCCTGGGGCGCTATCCTACTGCTTGCTCGCATGCCGTTTTTTGCCGAGCGCTATGGCGACATGACGCTGCTGTGCGTCTTTAGCTTTGGTGGGCACTGCTGCATCTTGCTTGGCATCTTCGCCGTCGCGCTCATGCCTAAGACCGTCACGCGCGTCGCCCACTGCATCATCAATTGGCTTGAGCGCATTGGTGTCTCGGCCACTAAGATCGAGGGATGGCGCACGTTTGTCGATGGCGAGATCTACTCCTTCTCCGAGAAGTTCAAGCTTTCAGCCGGACATTTTTCTTCCATGCTGCTCACCGTGTTTATCACCATGCTGCAGCTCGCGTTTTTCTATCTGGTGCCGTATTTCCTGATGCTTGCCTTTGGCCACCACGAGGTCGACTTTTTCTCGGTCATGGCCGCGAGCGCCTTTGTCCAGCTGCTGAGCTCTGCGGTTCCCTTGCCCGGTGGAACTGGTGGTGCTGAGGGCGGCTTTGCATTGTTCTTGGGTCATTTCTTTGGGTCGGCTTCGACCGCCGGCTATCTGCTGTGGCGCCTCATTACGTTTATTGCGCCGACCATTTTGGCTGCGCCCCTGCTGGGACTTAAGAGCGCCCACAACGAGAGCATCCATGCGCGCTGGGATCGTGTGATGCGCAAGCTCGGCCGCACGTCTCAGACGCCCTCTGCGCCCACTAAGCCGCACCCCACGAATGCTGTTACCGTTGATCCCAAGAAGCGCGCTCAGAAGGCTTCTGGGACCGCTAAGCCGGCTCATAAAGCCTATGTGCGCCAGACAGGCGATGGTATTCGCGTATCTCCGTCGGCACTTAATAAGAAGAAGCATCCCAAGTCGCAGTAGGGCAGTCGTGCGTTCTTCATGATGCGGGGCATATTTGTGCTGTATGGGGGATAATCCTCTTACGTAGATTATCTCTCATCTGTTGATGAATGCTCGCATATCGAAGGGACACGCCCATGGCAACCAGCAAACCGCGTCTTGACCGCCGCATCGTTCGCAGCCGTAATGCCATCCTTTCGGCTTTCGAGCGCCTGCTCATGGAAAAGCCGCTGGCAGACATTACGGTGAGTGCCATCGCGCGCGAGGCCAATGTCGACCGCAAGACCTTTTACGTACACTTTGGTACGGTTGACGGCCTGCTCGATGCCATTGCCGTCGATGTGGTGGAGATGATTGTCGACTCGGTCGAGAAAACGCTTGCTTCTATGGACGGTGACACCAACGAGCGCGCTCTTGGCGCGGCGGCGACCTTCTTTAAAACCGTTAATGAGGCACTGTGCAACAACTTAGTGCTCAATCGTCAGCTGATCGAGAATATTCCGCTCGATGATTTCATGGCTCGTCTTCGTGCGCCGCTCGAACATGAGATTGCCGAGCGCGATCTGCTGCCCCAAGGTCTCAAGGACGAGATGTTCGACTATTATCTGGCGTTTTTGCTGTCGGGTATTATCGGTATCTATCGCACGTGGGCACTGTCTGACGGCTCGGTTCCTATCGAGCGTGTCTCTGAGGTCGCCAACGACCTGACTCTCAATGGTCTGTCGAGTCTGGAATCTCGCTTGGATTAGGCCTAGTTGGGCTCGTCGGCGTGGAAATGCCTGTTCACGAGGTTCTCTGGCGCCTTGTAGACCTCGTCGGCGTAGGAGCTGTAGCCTGAGGATCTTTAAAAGAAAGTCCAGTTTATCCTTCCCACTCCAATTTGGAATCTTCCGATGCGCCTTCGCGCGCTCGCATGACCTCGATACCATGTGAGCGTGCGAAGTCGACGAGCTCTGCGTTGCGGGCGTTTAGGGTGCCGAAGGCGGCGGGGCACACGATAAGGCGCGCGCAGTGGACGAGGAGCTCTTTGGCGCGGGCTATGGTTTTATCCCCAATCGGCTCGAAGGCACGCTCGGCCACGCATTCCGTCGCCAGGTCGCGCGCGAGCTCGCAGTCGATGTCCCCTTCGTGCAGAATGCCCGCGTAGAATGCCTTGCCCTGCCGGATGAGCTGGCGAAACACAGCTGACCCCGTACCTGCGCCGGCGATGACGAACGTGTGCGCATCGCCGTGTGGGCGCCCAATTTCCACGCTGCCGAAGCGCTCGTTGAAGGTGCCATGTTGAAGGCCGTAGAGCTCGCCAATCGTCTCGCGCGTGAATATGTCCTCGGGTGCGCCGGCGCGGAAGACCCGGCCGTCCTTCACGCAAATCACCTTGTCGGCGCTTTTCTGCGCGAGCTCGAGTTCGTGGATGGACATGATGACAGCCACATTCCGCGATTTCGCAAGGTGGCGAAGTATTCGCAGCAGGTCGATCTGGTAGCGGATATCGAGATACGACGTGGGCTCGTCGAGCACGAGCACACGCGGATCCTGCGCGATGGCGCGTGCGAGCATGACGCGCTGGCGTTGCCCGTCGCTTATCTGCATGAAGTCGCGCTCGGCGAGCTCTTCCACATGTGCGGTTTTCATGGCCTCATCGACCCGACTATGGTCGTCGGGCGAGAGTGTGCCCATTCGCCCGGTGTAGGGATGCCTTCCCGCCTCCACGATATCGCGGCAGGTGAGGAGCTCGGTCCGGGGGCGATCTGTCAGCATAACGGCAAGGTTCCTTGCGAACTCCGCCGTCTTCCATCGGGAAATCTCCCGCCCGTCGAGCTCGACCGCGCCGGCAAGCGGTGCCAGATGGCGTGTGATGGTTTTCAAGATGGTCGACTTGCCCGAGCCGTTCGGCCCGATGAGTGCCACGACGTCGCCCGCGCGAACCTCCAGATCGACGCCTTCGACTACGACCTTCTTGTCGTAGCCCGCCGACAGGTCGCTTATGCGGAAAAGCGGCGCTCCATCAGCCTGCGTTTCGACCGGGGTTTCGAGGTTCGACTCCGCTCGAAGGAGGCGTTCCGCGCGCAGTTCCGCACGAGCCGAAAGTGCCTTCTGGCGCTTTCGTGCGAGCTCAGGACTGGCCAAGCATGGAATGTTCCTTCCGAGCGTTTTGGGCCGCGGCACGAATTCCCCCATCTACCTCACCCGTTTCTTCAACATGAGCGCGATAACCACCGGCGCGCCGAAGATGGCGGTGACGGCGCTGATGGAAAGCTCGACGGGAGAGAACAGCGTGCGCGCGATCAAATCGCAGCCCGCGCAGAAGATGGCGCCTCCCAAGAAGCACGCAGGAATCACGCGGATGGGCTTCGACGACTTCAGCGCCGACTTCACGAGATGCGGAACCGCGATGCCTACGAACGACACCGGACCAGCGAACGCGGTCACGCAGGCGGAGAGAATGCTCGCTAGAAGGACGAGCACCACGCGGAAGCGTGCGACGTTCACGCCGACGCTTTTCGCGTAGGCTTCTCCCAGCTGGAAGGCGGAAAGGGGCTTCGATATCGCGAATACGCATGCGCTCACGGTGATCACCACGACCGCGATGACCGCGATGTCGTCCCAGCTCGAACCCGAGAAGCTGCCCAAAGACCAGTTGTGCAGGTTCACGATGGACTGGTCGTCGGCGAAGGCGATGAGGAAGTTCGTCCCCGCCGAGCAGATGTATCCCACCATGACGCCCGCTACGATGAGCATGGCCATGGAACTTATGCGCCGTGCGATGAGGAGTACGAAGCCGATGGTGATAAGCGAGCCCAGAAACGCTGCGGCCACCATGGCCGGCGAGGACATGGCCTGGTTCGCGCCCAGAAGTACGATCATCGTAAGCGCGACGACGAACTTTGCGCCTGAGGAGACGCCCAAGATGAACGGGTCGGCGATGGGGTTGTTGAAAAACGTCTGCAGCAGGAACCCGGAGAGCGAAAGTGCCCCGCCGAGAAGCACGGCTGAAAGCACGCGCGGCAGGCGAATCTCCCAGATGACCTGGCTTTCCATGGAATTGGCCGCGCCGCCCGAAAGGATGCCGGGGATGTGGTCTGCGGGCACGAGCACGCTCCCGATGCACAGGTTGGTCCCGACGAGCACGATGAGGGCAACAGCGAGCAGCGCCGTCACGACGCGACACCGCGCGGCGCGCCCCGATTCGTCGTATGCCATGGAAAGTCGGCTTCTCATGGTGCTAGCCGAGCTTCCTCAGATAATGGAAGTCGCTCGCGTCATCGCCGGCGAACGCCCCGTGCAGCTCGTCGATAATGTCGGCGGTAGAAGTCATCTGCTGGTACATGTCGGCGCTTGTGACCCAGACGTTGCCGTTCTTCACGGCTTTGAACTGCGACAATAGCGCGTTTTTGCCTACGAAGTCGTTCAAGGTGGCAACCGATTCGTCGATGGTGCCGTTGTAGACGATGATGTCGGCATCCTTCGCCGTCGCGTAGAAGCGCTCCATTTCGAGCGTTACTGACGAACCTGACGTCGACGCCGTCTGCGCGTCATCGAGCGCGTAGCTGCCGCCTGCAAGCTCGATCATCTGCGCCACGTAGTCGCCTGCCCGCCGCGTGACGGCGGCCCCGTTCGAGTTAATGTAGAAATACGCCACGGTTTTACCTGAAGACGCGAGCCCCGACGTTTGCTCGACGCGGGCCTTCTGCTCGTTGAACAGGTGCGCGGCCTCGTCTTCCTTGTCGAACAGGACGCCGAAAAGCTTAATCCACTCGACGCGCCCGAGTGCTTCGGGCTCGCTCGACGACTGTTCGGTGAGCACGACGAGCCCGAGCTTCTGCAGCTTTTCCTTCACATCGGGCGTGTGGTTGATCATGGTGTTCTCGATGGCGAGCGTGCAGCCCGAGGCCGATATTCGCTCGTAGTCGGGCGCGCTGTACTTGCCGCCGTAGGCGATCGCTCCACTTTCGAGCGCGCTTTTGAAGCCCGCGACCGAGCAATCGTCGGCCTTCGTGCCCGACATTAAGATATTGTCGTTCGCATCGAGCGCGTCGACCAGGCACATCGTTGCCGACGACACGAGGTACACCTTGTCGGCGGGGCGCCTTATGACCGCGATGTCGGGGCTCAACCCATCAGGTACCTTCGCATCCTGCGGCACCACGAGGAAGCGCTCCCCGTTCGAAATGCAGATAAGCCGCAGGCCGCCTTCGTACTCGTCGACAGTGAAGTGCTTGGCGTATTCAAGCTGAAGCGCCCCCGTCGGCTCCCAGCCGCAGCCCAAATCGGCGTTGTGGAAGTCGGCCGCGGCGCTTGAAGCCGTTCCCGCAGGGGAGCCGCCGCTTGCATCGTTGCCCGATTTCTCCTTCATGGTGGATGAGTCGAAGTGGAGCGTGTAGTCGATGGTGTGCGGCGTCGACATGGCGACGGTCTCGGCCGACACGGCGATGTCCTCGTCGAGTGTGACGGGTATCTCGAACGTGGAGTTGCCGCCGTCGTTTACGGGCGCGTAGTCCACGCCGTCGGCGGTCATCTTGTCGTAGTTCGAACTCGACCAGGTGATGGTCGCGGTGTAGGTGTCGCCATCCTTCACAATTGTGGTTGGTGAGGCGATGCTTGCGCGCCCTGACCCGCCGGAAAGCGAGACGCTCACCGTGTATTCCTGAGAGCCCGCCGTGGCACCGGTCGCGTTCGGGCTCGCACTGCACCCCGCGAAGGGAAGCGCGAGCAGGGCGACGAGAACGCAGGCGATTACGCGCGCCGCGATGCTGCGGCACTTCCTGTTTTCCCCCTTGGGAAGAATCGACCGCATGGCGTTACTTCAGTGCGTCGGCGCGCAGATCGACGCCGGCGGATTCGAACACGAGCGTGCGGTCGTACCACCGCTCCCTTTTAATGCTCCACGCGGCGCAGGCGGTGTCCTCGTCGAGCGCTTCAACGGGCACGTCGTAGGTGTACTTGCCTTCCGCGTTTTCCACATAGGGGATGAAGTCGGCCTCGCTCGCGGCGGCAGCCTCGTCGCCCGTGCCCATGAAGAGCTTGCCGTAGCCCGTGCCGGAAAGTGTCATCACGCAGTGCATGGAGCCGTTTTCCACGATGAGCTGGGCGTCCACAATCCTGAACATGTTCGAGCTGGAATCTACGGTGATTGGATAGGTGCCGTCAGCCACCTTGTCGGCGGTAATGGGGGCAGCGCTTGCGCCCTCGGGCGCATCGGCCGCCTGTTCGGTCTTTTCCTGGGAATCGGCATCGCTTGCCATTGCGCTGTCGATTGAATTTCCGCCGCAGCCGGCGAGCGAGAACGCGAAAAGCGCCGCCGACAGGGCGAAGACGAGGGTTTTCTTCAACATGGAGGGGTTCCTTTCAATCGCTTCGACCGCCCGCGCCGTGCGGTGGGCGGGCGGGATGCGAATGCAACGGGCATGCGTCGTCAGTCGGGGAAAGGCGCATGCCCGTTGCACGGGGACGCGACCGGCGCCCCCGTGCGCGGCGAGTTTACAGCTTGGCGATGGCGTCGTCCACGTGCGAGACGTAGATGTCGTCGACCGCGACGTTCTGTCCCAGACCCTGGAGTAGGCACGTCACTTCGAAGCCGGCGGCCACGAACTTCGAAGCCCAGCTGTCGGGGTCGGTCTCGTCTGCCATGTCGTTGTTCGCGTGGTCGCCCGCGACCACCATGAACGGCGCGAGCACGGCCTTCTTGTAGCCTGCGGCGCTCGCGGCGGCGATAACATCCTCGCAGGTCGGTTCAGCCTCGACGGTGCCGACGAAGAACTGCGTCAAGCCCTCGTTCTTGAACACTTCCTGCATCTTGGCATAGTCGGCGTTGGAATCGGCTTCGGTGCCGTGGCCCATGAGGCACAGCGCCGTCTTGCCGTCGTCGAAGGACGCCATGTTCTCCTTAATGGCTGCGGCCACCTTCTTATAGTCATCGTCGGAGGTGAGCAGCGGGTCGCCGAGCGAGATTTTGTCGAACTTGTCGGCGTACTTGTCGAGCTCGTCTTTCACGTCGGTGTATTCCAGGCCACCCATGAGATGCGTCGGCTGCACGACGATTTCCTTCACGCCGTCTTTCACGCAGCGGTCGAGCGCCTCGGTCATGTTGTCGATCGTGATGCCGTCGCGCTTCTTCAGCTTGTCGATGATGATCTGCGCGGTGAAGGCGCGGCGGATGTCGTAGTCCTGCCAGTACTTCTCGCGAATAGCGTCTTCGATGGCGCCGATGGTGATGTGGCGCGAGTCGTTGTAGCTCGTGCCGAAGCTCGTGACGAGGATGACCGGCTTCACGGCCTTCTCCTTTTCGCTCGATTTCTCGGAACTTGCGGAGGTGCTGGAGCAGCCCGCGAGCGCGACTCCGGCGAGCGCGACGGCTCCGGTTGCTGCGGCGCCCATGAAGCCGCGGCGTGACATCTGGTCGGACATGGTTTTTCCTTTCCTCGGTTTGCCGGTCCCCCGGCGACAGTTGCTTGTCGGCACAAGCGAAAGAAAAGCGCACCCCTCGGGGTTCACAAGGAGCTAACGCCACGGCGATGCCGTGAGGAAAAGGCGAAGCAGTCTGGCTTGGGGCGCGAGGCGGTTCGCCCGCGCGTCCTATACAGTAATGTCCCTTGCCCAGGATTCCCACCTGGTTCCCTCCGCAAGCCAGCGCGGGCTGTGCGGGCGCCGCGCCGGTCATTTCCTTTTATCCGATTGTCATATGCTCGTTGCCGAAACTTTTACTATGATAGTGGGCACTTGTGAACGTGTCAAAGCCAGGGCGGGCGGCATTGCGCCTCCTGCCTGCGTATTTGCGCCGATTGCCGCCGCAGGCGCCGTGTTTTGTCCGCTGCGCGAATGGCGGCGTAAACGGTTGCGATGAGAAACGGGAAGGGAAGGCTCGGATGATTCATATCGTTGGCGCAGGCTCGGGCGCCGCCGACCTTATCACGCTGCGCGGGGCGCGCCTTCTGCGCGCGGCCGACGTGGTCGTTTGGGCGGGGAGCCTTGTGAACCCCGAGCTGCTCGCCGAGTGCAAGGAATCCTGCGTCGTCTACGACAGCGCGCACATGACCTTGGAGGAAGTGCTCGACGTGATGTGCGCGGCGGATGCACGGGGCGAGGAAGTGGTGCGCCTGCACACGGGCGATCCGTGCCTGTACGGCGCCATCCAGGAGCAGATGGACGCGCTCGACGCGAGCGGCGTGGACTACGAGGTGGTGCCCGGCGTGTCGAGCTTTTGCGGTGCCGCGGCGGCGCTTCGCCAGGAATACACGCTGCCGGGAATCAGCCAGTCGGTCGTGATCACGCGGCTTTCCGGGCGCACCCCCATGCCCGCGGGCGAGGGCATGCGCACCATGGCGGAAAGCGGCTCGACTATGGTCATCTTCTTGAGCTCGGGTATGCTCGCCGAGCTTTCCGCCGAGCTTTTGGCCGCGGGCCGCAGCTCCGACGAGCCGGCGGCGCTCGTGTACAAGGCGACCTGGCCGGAGGAGGAGAGCCATATCTGCACCGTCTCCACACTGGCCGAGGAGACCCG
>CAJJZM010000033.1:0-18372 GCA_905197595.1 uncultured Collinsella sp. | reverse complement strand
GCATATGCTCGAGCACCAGGTTGGGGGTGTTGGAGTGCACGTGAATCTTGTAATCGGGGTAAGCGCCCACGAGTAGCTCGCAGTCGCCCATGGAGCCCAGGAACTTAAGGCACTCGTCCTCGTCAAACGGGGCGTCTGCCTTAAACAGGAACTCATTGCAGTAACGGAACTCCGAGCCCTCCCAGTCGTCGTTGGCCTCGATCTCAACGCGGTCGAGGGCCGCGTCGCGGGCAGAGCCAGCGGAGTCAAACGTGGCGGAGAAATCCTCGACAACGGTGCTGCGACCAAGCGCGGCGGCAACAAAGTTCTCAAGGAAGATGGCAAATCCAAAGGCGCCGGAGTCGACCACGCCGTTCTCCTTCAGAACGGGCAGCAGGTCGGGCGTACGGGCGACGGACTGATAGGCCTCGACGACGATGGCGTCGAGCGCGTCCTCGGCCGAGAACTTCTTCTTCTCGCACTCGTCTGCCTTGGTCGAGACGTCGCGCAGCACCGTGAGGATCGTACCCTCGATGGGCTTACGCACTGCCTGGAAGGCAACCTTGACGGCTCGGCGGAACGCATAGGCGATGTTGGCGGAAGTGATGGGCTCATCGGCAGAGACAAGGCCCTCGGCCACACCACGCAGAATCTGCGAGGTGATGACGCCGGAGTTGCCACGGGCACCCATCAGGGAGCCATGGGTGATGGCACCGGCGATGGCCTCCATGTCGGCGTCGGCAGGAAGGGCGGAGAGCTCCTTGGTCACCGAGGCGAGCGTGAGCGACATGTTGGTGCCGGTATCGCCATCGGGTACGGGGAAGACGTTGAGCTTGTTGATCTCCTCGGCCTTGTCGGAAACGGCAGCCGCAGCGATCGGAAAACAGGTGCGAATGGTCTTTGCAATCATGGGTATTTGAATCTCCGTTTTCGGATGCTAGTTCAGACGGCTCTTGAGCGCGTCGATATGGATGCCGATCTTAAGGCTGGCGGGGTCGATCTGAGCGATCTCCTGCAGGGTGAAGGCAACGGAGCTCGAAAGATTGTGGCAGACGGACTTCATGTTGACGCCGTTCTCGAGCACGACGTGAAGATCGACCGTAAGGCCGTTCTCGTCGGCGGAGACAAGCACGCCCTTGCGGAGGCGCTGACCGGCAAGCAGGCGCACGCTCTCGGCGCCTTGGAGCTGCTCAGCCATACCGACGACGCCATAGCACGTCATCGCGGCATAACCGGCAATATCGGCAATAACGTCGTTCGAGACGCTCAGGCTGCCGTTAATGGTCTCAGACACAAGAATCTCCTTATCTGGTGCTCACGGCACCATGTCGTGGGAGCAATCATTGCAATATTCTACAACGACCGCGCCATGTTGAGGTGATGGGTCGCGGGATTACATCCTCGACACGAAATGTTGATATGGCAACGTTTGAGTCAAGTGGTCGCGGCATGAAAAAACCCGCCGCATAAGCGACGGGTTCTACAACCTGGCTCCCCGGGTAGGACTCGAACCTACAACAGCGCGGTTAACAGCCGCGTGCTCTACCATTGAGCTACCGAGGAATAGGTGCGTGCTCTCAAGCAACGAAGTTTATTATACGGACGAATCAGCTTAGGGCAAGAACTTTTTTGAGATTTTTTCCGACCTAGTCATTGGCCTTGATTATCGACTTTATCCGAACACCTCCCACATTCATCCGTACATGTACGGATGAATGCGGGAACCCGATACCCTGAGGGCCGGATCGGCCGGCCCCGGGAGATCGGAGGACGGCATGTCCGGAAAGATGAAAAGGGGCTCCGCAAGGGCGGTCCCGAGGGCCTACGGAAGGCTCACGAGGCACGAGCGGGACACGGTCCAGAGGATGCTGGAGCGCAGGGCGTCGTGCAGGGAGATCGCGAGGGAGCTGGGCAGGTCGCCCTCGACGGTGAGCGCCGAGGTGGCGTCGCACAGGTTCGTGACGGCGCCGAAGGCCAGGCGCGGCGAGCGCGTGGACGCCTCCGCCGACCTGTCGGCGGCCTGCCCGCGCCTGGCCGCGTGGCCGCGCTGCTGCAACGGGTGCGGGCGGTACCGCACGATCGGCTGCAAGCGCCGCCCGCACGTCTTCTACGAGGCCCGGGCCGCGCAGCTGTGCGCCGACTCGGTCCTCGTCTCGTCCAGGCGCGGGATAGACGCCGACGAGCCCGCCGCGGCAGCCAGGCTGGAGGCGATAAGGGACTGCCTGCGCCGGGGGCTGTCGCCCGAGCAGATGGCGGCGCGCAACGGCGGCCCGGTGGACCTGTCGCCGTCGACCATCTACCGCTGGGTCTCGGCGGGCTACGACGGCATGACCAACATGGAGCTCAGGCGCAAGGTCGGCTACAGGCCGAGGAGGCGCGCCGCGCGCCGGGCGGCGACCCGCCACTCCGCCCGCAGGTCACATGCCGCGTTCCTCGCCCTCGGGGAGGACGCGTGCGCCGCGGCCTGGGAGATGGACACCGTCGAGGGGGCCCGGGAGGACAGCGCCTGCCTGCTCACGCTGCTGCACCGCCCCAGCAGGCTCCAGCTCGCGCTGCCGCTGGAGGAGAAGACCGCCGGGTGCGTCGCGGGCGCCCTGGAGGGCGTCCGGGCGGTCCTCGGCGCCGACGGGACGCGCCGCGTGTTCCGCGCCGTGCTCACCGACAACGGCGCCGAGTTCTCCGACGAGGGCGCGATCGCGGCGCTGCTCGGCGAGGGGCGGGGCGAGACGAGGCTGTTCTACTGCGACCCCGGGCGCAGCGACCAGAAGGGCGCCTGCGAGCGCAACCACGTCGAGATCAGGAAGCTGCTGCCCAAGGGCCGCGGCCTCAGGTTCGACCGGCTCGCCCCGGCCGACCTGGCGCTGGCCATGTCGCACGTGAACTCCGAGCCCCGCGGCGCGCTCGGCTTCGCGACGCCCGCCCGCGCCTTCCGGGCGATGCTCGGCGGCGACGCGGCGGCGCTGCTCGAGGCGTACGGCGTGGAGGACGTGCCCATCGAGGAGCTCGACCTGACGCCGGGGCTCATCGAGCGGGCGCGCGCGGAAAGGGGCGATGCCCCGCTGTCCTAGCCTAGAAGGAAAAACGGAATAGACGGACCGACCGTCCGGCTGAGTCTGGGAAGAGGCGCCGGGCGGCGGGCGGAGCATGGCCACCGGACCCATCGAAACACATCTCCACCGTTCCTTCAACTGGGAAAATGCCGCCCCCGGACCCCGGGAGGGGCCGCGGGGGCGTTCGGCTAACTGCGGGAATGGCCTATTTGCTCAATGTGTTCGGCTGAGATCGGAAATCAACCCAAGGTATTCAATCCAGGCATTGCGCTCCTCGGAGCGGCGATTGGGGTCACCATATGCTTTGAGCGATCCATAGGCGGCGGTGCCATCCTTTGAGCGCACGGCGACCGGCTGAAAGGGGAGTTTGCGCATCAAAATGCTTTGCGCGACAAATAGACGGACAGCCTCGGCGAGCGATGTGCCCATGGCGTCGTAGAGGCGCTCGGCATGCTGTTTGTCTTCCTCGCGAATGCGCACCTGCAGGATGGCTCGTTTTTGAGTCGATGACATCACTGGCCTCCCTTAATGAGCGGGCAATATGAATAGTCAAATACAGCATAGGCTAATAATAGCCAATTCTATAACCACTACTTTATTGCGCTCGAGTAATTGAGTGTAAACGATATTACAAACGTACTACATCCTTTAGAAGCGGGCGTGAAATCTCTCTCGAACGTACGCGTGTAATACACTCACCTTTATATCCTATCGAGAATAATTCCAACCTGCCAAAACCCCTGCAATACACCCGTATTGCAGGGGTTATGCTCAAGTTTGCCCCCTGCAACTGCGTATATTCAACCTGTATACCGTTGGAGAAATTCTACCGAGTGCCTGTTTCGCCGCATGCATTCGATACGCCGATGCCAGGCCACGGGCGGCTTGGGGCAACGTCGACAGGGTCTCTCCGGCATGGGATTCAGGAGGGAGTGAACAACATGGGCAATAAACGAGTCGTAGCCGATTCCTCGCGCTGCATTGGGTGTCAAACCTGCATGGCGGCGTGTATCGAGGCACACGACATCCCCGGCAACATCGCCGCGCCGCGCCTGCGCGTGACGCGTACGTACGAGATCTCCGCACCGGTGGCTTGCCATCACTGCGAGGATGCCCCGTGCGCCAAGGTCTGCCCCACGGGTGCCTTGTTCTTTGATCCAAAGAACCATCGCATCGGTGTTAACGAGGACAACTGCATCGGCTGCAAGAGCTGCGTCATGGCCTGTCCCTTTGGCGCCGTGAGCGTGGCGACCACGCAGGTCCCCGTCTTGATGGGCGACGTGCGCGTGGGTTCGCAGACCAAGAGCTTCGTGCTCAAGTGCGACCTGTGCGTGGACCGTCCCGGCGGTCCGGCGTGTGCCGAGGCGTGCCCGACCAAGGGCCTCACCCTGGTAGACGAGGAGCGTCTGGCGGAACTGACCGCCGAGCGTGCCCGCGCCACCATCGAAAACGAGGCGTAAGCGTTGGGGCGACAGGCCCAATGATTGTCAAATTAGTACCGAGTAATCGGTAGCAGAGAAAGGAAGGAGGGTGTCATGGAGAAGCATAAAGTGATCTGCCCGTACTGCGGCGCCGGTTGCCAGTTTAACCTCCTGGTCCAAAACGGCCAGGTCGTGGGTACCGAACCGCTCAACGGCATCACCAATCAGGGCGAGCTGTGCCTTAAGGGCATGAGCGGCTACGACTTCATCAACGACACCAAGATCTTGACTCCTCGCGTACTGCACCCGATGATCCGCCGCACCAAGGGCGCGGATCTTGAGCGCGTAAGCTGGGACGAGGCACTGGATTTCACCGCATCTAAGATGCAGGCCATAATTGACGAATATGGTCCTAACGCTGTCATGACCACCGGCTCTTCGCGAGGCGGCGGCAATGAGGCGAACTACGTCATGCAGAAGTTTACGCGTGCGTGCATCGGCACCCACAGCGTGGACAACTGCGCCCGTACTTGACACGGCCCTACTGTCCTCGGTCTGATGGACACGGTTGGTTCAGGTTGCATGTCATGCTCCATCCCCGGTATGGAGGATGCGGGCTGCATTTTCCTCTTCGGCTATAACCCTGCCGATTCGCACCCCATCGTCGCAAGGCGTATCGTGCGAGCCAAAGAAAAGGGTTGCAAGATCATCGTCGCCGATCCGCGCCATATCGAAACCGCGCGTATCGCCGATCTCTACCTTCCGATCAAGAACGGTTGCAACGTTGCGTTCCTCAACGCCTTTGCCAACTGTCTGGTCAACGATGGCCTCTACGACAAGGAATTCGTCGCCGAGCACACGAACGGCTTTGACGAGTGGTGGGAGACCATCAAGAACTACACTCCCGAATCCGTACAGGACATCACGGGTGTCGAGCCCGCGCTGATCCACCAAGCTGCCGAGATGTACGCCACGGCGAAGCCCTCTGCCATCATTGGCTGGGGCATGGGCGTATGCCAGCAGAAGCAGAACCTGAAGACGGTGCACACCATCGCCTCCATCGCCTGCGTTGCCGGCCAGATCGGCAAACCCAACTCCGGCCTCGCGCCCGTGCGCGGTCAGAACAACGTCCAGGGCTCCTGCGATATGGGCATGCTGCCCAACCTGTACCCTGGCTACCAGAAAGTCACCGACCCCGCCGCTCGCGCCAAGTTTGCCAAGGCTTGGGGCGTGCCCGAGGAAAAGCTCCCGCTCGAGGAGGGCTACAAGCTCACCGACCTGGGCCACCTGGTCGACGAGGGCAAGGTGCACTGCTTCTACAACTACGGCGAGGACCCGGTGCAGACCGAGCCCGATTCGGCCGGTATGCGCAAGACGCTCTCCGAGCTGGATCTGTTCATTTGCCAGGACATCTTTATGACGCAGACGACCATGCTCGCCGACGTCATCCTGCCCGCTACCTCTTGGGGCGAGCACGAGGGTGTCTTTACTGCATCCGACCGTAGCTTCCAGCACTTTGACGCGGCCGTTCCGCCCAAGGGCGAGTGCCGCCACGACTGGGAGATCTTCGCGGACCTGTCCACGCGCATGGGCTACCCCATGCACTACGACAACACCGAGCAGATCTGGAACGAGTGCATTAGCCTGTGCCCCAACTTTGTGGGCGCGACCTACGAGAAGATGGCTCCCGAGGGCGGTTACGCCCAGTGGCCCGTCAAGAGCACTGATGTGAACGACCACGGTACGCCCGACATGTTCGCTGGTGGCAAGTTCACCACCAAGGACGGCCGCGCCAACCTGATGGCACACGACTGGGAGGCGCCCTCCGAGCTTCCCGACGATGAGTACCCGCTCATCCTGTGCACCGTCCGCGAGGTCGGCCACTACAGCTGCCGCTCGATGACCGGCAACTGCAAGACGCTGGCACTGCTTGCCGACGAGCCCGGCTTTGTCCGCATGAATCCCGCGGACGCCCAGGCACGCGGCATCAAGAATGGCGACATCGTCTCGATCCACAGCCGCCGCGGCCAGGTATACAGCCGCGCCGACGTGAGCGACCGTATCAACAAGGGCACGGTCTATATGACCTACCAGTGGTGGATCGGCAAGTGCAACGAGCTGACCATGCACAAGGTCGACCCGGTCTCGCATACGCCCGAGGACAAGTTCTCCGCCTGCCAGGTCGACGCTATCGCCGACCAGGTCTGGGCCGAGGGCGAGGTCGAGCGTCAGTACACCGAGCTCAAGCAGGCTCTGGTGGACGCCGCCGCTCCCCAGGACGTTGAGCCTGGCGCCGCCAAGTTCGACGACGAGACGCACGTGAATCAAATCGTGTAGTCCCGTTCTCGTTGGCTTTTTGGGCCGGGCGTCCCGTACGTTCGGGAGCCCGGCCCGTTATTTTGAAAGGAAGTGGGGATGAACCGCTTCATCGACATCAACCCGGAGAGGTGCATCGGTTGCGGAACATGCCAGTCCGCCTGTGCCGACGCCCACCGGATGCAGGGTCTTCAGGATACGCCGCGCCTGGCGCTCGTGAAGACCGGCGGTATTTCGGCCGCCCTTGCCTGCCACCATTGCGAGGGTGCCCCCTGCGCCGAGGTCTGCCCGGTGAATGCCATCGAGCACGATGGCGATCGCATCCACGTCAAGGAGCAGGAGTGCATCGGGTGCAGGCTGTGCGCCATCGCGTGCCCCTTCGGAGCCATCCATCCCGATGGCACGTCTATCGCCGGTGTCGCAGGCATGTGCGACCCGACGCCTTCGTATCCTAAGTCCCTGAGCAGCCTGCTTACGTGGGCTCCCGGCCAGTACACCTGCGCTGTCAAGTGCGACCTGTGCGCCTTCGATCCGGACGGTCCGCATTGTGTGGCGGCGTGCCCCACCAAGGCGCTGACCGTCATGGGCGGCGCGGCCGATCGCGAGCTCGACGAGGCCAAGCGCCTGCGCTCGATCGAAAACGGTCCGGTCGTCGACGTTACCGCTGTGGCCCAGGGTCTGTCCGAGAAAGCAGAAGGGAGCGTAAACAATGGATAGCATGACGCTGTTTATCGCATCGCTTGCCGTCTCGTGCATCGGTGCGCTCGCCTCGGTTCTGCTGATTAAGGCCGACAACGCCGCCAAGACCGCCGGCTGCCTGATCGGCGCCGTCGCGGCCGTGCTGTCGTTCATCGCGGGCCTCGAGGCCGTGCTTGGCGACGTTTCGTCCCTCAACACGGTCTTCTTCTTCCCGTTCGCCCGTCTCGAGCTCTTGCTCAACGGCCTTGCGGGCCTGATCGTGGTCCTCATCTCGATTCTCGCCTTTGCGGGCTTCATCTACGGTCTGTCCTACTTCGACGAGTACCCGGGCAAGGTCGGGCGCGCCGGCTTCTTTATGAACACCTTCGTCGCCTCGATGATGCTCGTCATCACCGCCGACAACGTGTTCTGGTTCCTGGTCGCCTTTGAGCTCATGTCCCTTACGAGCTACTTCCTTGTCGTTATCGAGGAGAACAAGAACTCCATTAGGGGCGGTTGGCTCTACTTCGTCATCGCGCACGTGGGCTTCGTTCTCATCATGGCGAGTTTCCTGCTCATGACCAACGGCGTGGGCGGTTCCTTCAGCTTCAGTGATTTCCGTACGCATGACTTTGGACCCGCCGTCTCCTCCGCGTGCTTCGTCCTCGCGTTCTTCGGATTTGGCGCGAAGGCCGGTATCATTCCGCTGCACTCCTGGCTGCCCCAGGCGCACCCCGAGGCGCCGTCCAACGTGTCCGCCCTCATGTCCGGCGGCATGATCAAGATCGGCATCCTGGGAATCCTCAAGGTCGGTCTCGACCTGCTCGCGGGTTCGGGCGTCCAGCTCTGGTGGGGCCTCATGGTCCTGGTCTTCGGATCCATCTCGTCGGTCCTGGGTGTCGTCTACGCCCTCCACGAGCACGACATCAAGCGCCTGCTTGCCTATCACTCCGTCGAGAACATCGGCATCATCTTGCTCGGTGTCGGCGCGTCCATGACGGCGCACGCCCTGGGCAACGACGTCATCGCGACGATCGCGCTCATGGCCGCCCTCTACCACACGCTCAACCACGCCATGTTCAAGGGCGAGCTGTTCCTCGGCGCGGGCTCCCTGCTCTATGCCACGGGTACGCGCAACATGGAGAAGATGGGCGGTCTGTTCCGCCGCATGCCGGTCACGGCCGTCTGCTTCCTCATCGGTGCCCTTGCCATCTCGGCCATCCCGCCGCTCAACGGCTTCGTTTCCGAGTGGTTCACCTACCAGTCCCTGTTCAACATCTCGACGCTCTCCGACCCGGTCGTCATGGTGTTCGCCGTCGCCTCCGCGGCCGCCCTCGCCATCACCGGTGCCCTGGCCGTCACGTGCTTCGTGAAGGCCTACGGCGTCTCGTTCGCGAGCAGCCCTCGTTCCCAGGAGGCCGCGAACGCCAAGGAGTCCCCGGCTCCGATGTTGTTCTCGCAGATGCTCCTCGCGGCCATCTGCGTGGTACTGGGAATCGGCTCCCCGGTCATCGCCCCGGTTCTGGGCGACGTCGCCCAGAGCGTGCTTGCCGGCTCCGCCGTCACAGCCACCTCGGGCGTGTCTCTCGTGAACGAGATTTCCGGTGCCGCCACCTCCACCCCCGCGATCGCCATCGCGCTCGTGGTCCTCACCGGCCTCGCGTTCGCGTTGAGGTCCTGCCTCGGCGCCAAGGCCCCCGCTAAGAAGACCGACCCTTGGGCGTGCGGCTACGAGCCCAACGAGCACATGCCCGTCGTCGCCACGAGCTTCGCGTCCGACGTCGAACTCTTCATGGGCCCGCTCTACACCCTGCGCGAGGTATGCACCAAGATCTGCTGGTCCATCGCGCACGTGTTCCAGAAGCTCACCGGTGTCGCCCAGGGCGTCGAGCCCCTGCCCGACCGTTTCCTGGTCGATGCACCGAGCGAGGGTGCCGACAAGCTGGCCGGCCTCGCCTCCAAGATCGAGGGCGGCAACTACTCCGTATACATCTGCTACATCGTCGCGGCGCTCGTGGTCTTCCTCGTGCTCGCCGTGGTCATGGTCTAGAGAGGGGAGAGGATATTATGAACATCGTTCTTGCGATGGCGCAGGGCCTCGTGGTCATGCTGGTCGCGCCCTTCTTCTCCGGCCTCGCCCGTGTGATTCGCGCGAAGATGCACAATCGCCGCGGTCCGTCCATCCTTCAGGATTACCGGGACCTCGCGAAGCTCATGGCGCGTCCCGAGTCCGTGAGTTCCGACTCGAGCTTCGTGCTGCGCATCATGCCGCCGCTGTTCCTCGCGGTGTCGTTTATGCTCGCCATGGGCCTGCCCATGTTCACGCTCCAGAGCCCCATGCCCGTCTTTGGTGACGCCATCACCATCATGTACGCGCTCGCGCTGTCCCGCTTCTTCTTCGCGCTGTCCGGCGTGGATTCCTCCAACGCCTACGCGGGCTTCGGCGGTATCCGCGAGCTCCTCATGAGCGTGCTCATCGAGCCGTCCATGCTCATCGCGCTGTTCACCGTCGCCATCGTGTGCGGCTCCACGGACATTGCGACCATGGGTCAGCACATCGTTACGGGCAACGTCTCGAGCGTCGTCGCCGTTATCCTCGCCGGCGTCGCCTTCGCGACCGCCTGTTACATGGAGCTCGGCAAGCTTCCGTTCGATCAGGCCGAAGCCGAGCAGGAGCTCCAGGAGGGCCCGCTCGCCGAGCTCTCCGGCCCGTCCCTGGCCATGATGAAGCTCGCCATGGGCATGAAGCAGGTCGTGGTCGTCGCTTGGTTCACCTCCATCTTCATCCCCTGGGGAGAGCCCGCGACCATCGGTGTCACCGCTCTCGTGGGCGCCGTCGTCTTCCTCGTCAAGTGCCTGGTCGATTTCGTCGTCTGCGGCGTGCTCGAGAACTCCGTTTCCCGTTCGCGCTTCAAGGTGCTCGGTAACCAGACCTGGGCCGTCGTCGGCATCGCGGTCCTCGCGTTCGTCTTCGTCGTCGTAGGCGTGTAGGGAGAAGGGAGAAACTATGTCAATCGAATCGAGCTTGTCCCTCTTTGCCATGGTGGCGATCGCCGTCCCCATGCTGGGCTCCCTGCTCATCGTCATGCTGCCGCGTCCCTACGCTAAATGGATCTGCGCCTTTGCCGGCGGCATCGCCACGGTCGCTTCCGTTGGCTTGGCCGCGACGTTTGCCGGAAACGGCATGAACGCGGTCGATGTAACCTGGGCGAGTATGGGCCAGACCTTGGTCATGGGCTTCATATTCGACCGGATGAGCACGCTGCTCGCACCCGCGTTCGTCGCTATCGGCCTGCTCGTCGTCATCTATTCGTTCCCGTACATGAGCGATAAGAATAAGGAGCATCCCGACGCGCCCCGTCGTCGCTTCTACGTGTACTTCTCCACGTTCATCGGCGCCATGGCCGGTCTCGCCTACAGCTCCACCATCGTCGGCCAGCTCGTTTTCTTCGAGATCACCGGTGTGTGCTCCTGGGGCCTCATCAGCTACTACATGACGCCCACGGCCAAGAAGGCCGGAATGAAGGCGCTCATCATCACCCATATCGGAGCTCTGGGACTCTACATCGGCGCGGCCTTCCTGTTCGCCGGAACCGGCACGTTCGCGCTGAGCGCGATCTCCCAGCTCGATTCCGGTATGAAGACCGTCGTGCTGCTGCTCATCCTGTTCGCTGCTTGGGCCAAGTCCGCCCAGTTCCCGCTCTACATGTGGCTGCCCTCCGCAATGGAGGCCCCCACGCCCGTTTCCGCCTACCTTCATGGCGCGTCCATGGTTAAGGTCGGCGTGTGCGTGTTCGCCCGCGCTCTTGCGAGCGCCGGCGATATCCCCGAGATCGTCGGTTGGGTCGCCATCATCGACGCCGTCGTGACCATGCTCTTCGGCTTCCTCATGTATCTGCCCCAGAAGGATATGAAGCGCCTGCTCGCCTTTTCGACGATCGCGCAGCTCGCCTACGTGTTCTTTGGCCTGGGCCTCTCCGTGTTCGGAAGCCAGATGGCGTTTAACGGCGCCGTCGAGCACATCTTCAACCACGCGTTCACCAAGACCCTGTTCTTCCTCATCGCTGGCTCTCTCAGCTTCACGCTGGGAACCCGTATGCTGCCCAAGATCCAGGGCCTCATGAAGAAGTACCCGGTCACGGGCGTGGGCTTTGCGGTCGCCGCGACCGCTATCGCCGGCGTGCCCCCCATGAGCACGTTCTTTTCCAAGTTCCAGATCATTTCCGGTGGCTTCGCGGTTGGTGCTACCAACACGGTCATCTTTGTCCTCGTGTGCGTCATGGTCGTCGAGACCGTCGCCACCTTCGCATGGTTCCTGCGTTGGATGGGTAAGGTCCTGCCCGGTGAGCCGAGCGAGACCGTGGCCGCCGGCCAGCCCCTTCCGCGCGCCATGGCGTTCGTGTTCGTCGTCCTCATGATCATGGTCGTCGTCGCCGGTCCTCTGTCCTCTAGTTGGATGGGTTAGGAGGTAGGACATGGGTTATTCGTTAGTCAATATCCTGGGCGGTCTTCTGATCGTGACCTCCACCATGGTGGTCGTCTCGAAGACCATCCCGTCCGCCATCAAGTGGTACGCGATCCAGTCGGTTGTCCTGGTGGGCGTGCTGCTCACCCTGGGCCTCACCACCGGTGCCACCGAGCTTCTCATGTGGGCCGCGTCGGCCTTCGTCACCAAGGTGATCCTCGTTTCGTTCATTCTCAACCGTGCCTACAAGAAGATGGGTTCGCCTGCCGATAGCACGCTGACCTCCTCCATCAAGCCGGCCTGGACCATCATCCTCACCGGTCTGGAGGTGGCCGTCTGCTTCGCGGTGGTCACGCGCCTGAGCCTGCCCACCGCCGAGGTGGCCACTCCGGCCCTCGCCATCAGCTTCGCGCACTTCTTCGTCGGCCTCACGTGCATCATCTCCCAGCGCAACATCCTCAAGCAGATCTTCGGGTACTGCCTTATGGAGAACGGTAGCCACGTGACGCTCGCTCTGCTCGCGCCCACGGCCCCCGAGATCATCGAGATCGGCATCGCCACCGACGCCATCTTCGCCGTCATCATCATGTCCGCCGTCGTCGTGAGGATTTGGAACGACACCAAGTCGCTCGACTCCCACGACCTGACCGAATTGAAGGGGTAGGCCATGGATGTTTCAATGCTGACGGTCGCCCTGCTCGCTTGTCCTCTCGTGTTCTCCCTGATTATGGCTGCGCTCCCCAAGACGACGTCCTACAACGTCTTCGCGGGGCTCAACACCATCTCCGTCGCGGCGACCCTTGTCCTTTCGGTCGTCACCGCGGGAACCATGCTCTCGAGCGGGCAGAATATCGACGCTTTGGGCCTGTGGCTCCATCTCGATTCGCTCTCGTCGATCTTCGTCCTTCTGGTAGGCATCATCGGGTTCATCACCGGCGTGTACTCCATCTCCTATATCAAGATCGATATCGAGGAGAAGACCATGCCGGCCGAGCGCACCAAGCAGTACTACGCGCTGTTCAGCCTGTTCGTCTTCACGATGCTGCTCGCCTGCCTGTCCAACAACATCATCCTCACCTGGGCGGCGGTCGAGGCCACTACGCTGTCGACCGTGTTCCTCGTGGGCATCTACAAGAACAAGCAGGCGCTCGAGGCGTCTTGGAAGTACGCGATGGTCTGCACCGCCGGTGTGGCCTTCGGCCTGTTCGGCACGCTGCTCATCTACGCGAACGCCGCCGATATCATGCCCAACGCGCATGAGGCCGCCTTCCTCACCTCCATCATGCCCTACGCCGACCAGTTCGACCCGATGCTCGTGCGCCTCGCGTTCGCGTTCATCGTCATCGGCTTCGGCACCAAGGCGGGCCTGTTCCCCATGCACACCTGGCTGCCCGACGCGCACTCCCAGGCTCCGAGCCCGGTCTCCGCGCTGCTCTCGGGCGTGCTGCTCAAGTGCGCCATGCTGGTGATCATCCGCTTCTACTCCCTGTCCATCATCACGGTGGGCGACACCTATCCGCGAACGCTCCTGCTCATCCTGGGCACGCTGTCCATCCTGGTGGCTGCCCTGTGCATCTTCAAGCAGGACGATATCAAGCGCCGCTTCGCGTACTCCTCCGTCGACAACGTCGGCGTGGTCGCGCTGTGCCTGGGTATCGGTGGCCCGCTCGGTATCGCCGCCTGCCTGCTGCACTGCATCTTCCACGGCTTCACGAAGGCGCTCGCCTTCTGCATGGCCGGTAACATCCAGCACATCTACCACACCCGCGACCTGAACAAGATCAAGGGCGTCGTCGAGATCGCTCCCGTCACGGCAGCGCTCACCATCATCGCCCTGCTCGCGCTCGCCGCCTTCCCGCCGTTCGCCCTGTTCATCTCCGAGTTCCTCACCTTCGTGGCCGGCGTTCAGTCCGGTCCCATCTGGGTGGTCGTGCTCGTGGCCATCGGCCTCACCGGCGTGTACTTCGCCCTTACCGGCATCGCGCTCAAGTCCATCTTCGGCAAGGCGCCCGAGGGCATGAAGCGCCACGAGGTGCCCGCCCTCATGATCATCCCCGAGATCGCCCTCGCGATCGTGGTCATGTGGTTCGGTATCGCCACCCCGGTCGCCATCACGAGCGGCGTCGAGGATGCAACGTCCGTCGTTTTGAACCAGAGCGTCGAAGAGCTCCACGAGGCCCCTCTCTACCGCATGGTGTTCAGTTCCCAGACCAAGACAAGTGAGGTGAATTAGCACCATGGCAGAACCTGAAAAGAAGGACTACGCTCGTCGCTGCGAAAGCCACGTCGAGGCCCTGCGTGCTGCAGTGCCGGGCGCTATCGAGAAGGTCGAATGGCAGTGCGAGGACCAGCTGACGATCACCGTCAAGCTGGACCGTCTGCCCGAGGCCGTCCACTACCTGTATTACGAGCGCTACGGCTGGATTCCCGTGATTGTCGGCAACGACGAGCGCAGCCTGTGCGGCCGTTACGCCGTGTACTACGTCATCTCCATGGAGGGGGAGGACCCCGGCTGGGTGACCGTGCGCACCGAGGTCGATCCCGCCAAGATGACGTTCCCGTCCGTGACGCCGTTCGTCCCCGCCTGCGTGTGGGGCGAGCGCGAGCTTCGCGACATGTTCGGCCTGATCCCCGAGGGCCTGCCCGATCGTCGTCGCCTGGTGCTGCCCGACGATTGGCCCAGCGGCCTGTACCCGCTGCGCAAGGACTCCATGGACTACCGTTTCCGTCCCGCTCCCGCGAGTGACATGGAAAACTACGAGTTCTTGGCCGATACCAAGGGCAAGGAGACGACTCTCGTCCCCATGGGCCCGTTGCACATTACCTCCGACGAGCCCGGCCACTTCCGCCTGTTCGTTGAGGGCGAGACGATCGTCGACGCCGACTACCGTCTGTTCTATGTGCACCGCGGCATGGAGAAGGTCGCCGAGACACGCCTGAACTATGACGCCGTGACGTTCCTCGCCGACCGCATCTGCGGCATCTGCGGCTGCGCCCACTCGGTGGCCTATGCCGAGGCCGTCGAGCGCGCCCAGGGCATCCATGTCCCGCCGCGCGCCCAGTACATCCGCGCCATCATGCTTGAGGTCGAGCGCCTGCACTCGCATCTGCTCAATATTGGCCTGGCGTCGCACTACACAGGCTTCGACTCCGGCTTCCAGCAGTTCTTCCGCGTCCGCGAGAAGTCCATGGACCTGGCCGAGAAGCTCTCCGGTCACCGCAAGACCTACGGCCTCAACGTGATCGGTGGCGTGCGTCGCGACATTTTGGCCGAGCAGAAGCTCTCCACGCTCACGACCATCCACCAGCTGCGCTCCGAGGTTCAGGAGCTCGTCGACGTCTTGCTCTCCACGCCCAACTTTATTGAGCGTACGAGTGGCATCGGCATCTTGGACCGCAAGATCGCACGCGACTTCTCGCCGGTCGGCCCGCTCATGCGTGGCTCGGGCTATGCCCGCGACGTGCGCTTTGACCATCCCTTCGACGGCTACGCCGATCCGGACGTCCAAAAGATGCACGCCGCCACGGCCGACACCTGCGATGCCTTCGGCCGTACCGCCGTTCGCATCCAGGAGGTCTACGATTCGATCGACATGATCGAGACCATGCTCGAGAACTGCCCGTCGGGCCCCATCCTCACCACGGATTGGGAGTACACCCCGCACAAGTACGCCATCGGCGCCACCGAGGCTCCGCGCGGCGAGGACGTGCACTGGGCGATGCTCGGCAACAACCAGAAGTGCTACCGCTGGCGCGCCAAGGCCGCCACGTACAGCAACTGGCCGGTCCTGCGCTACATGTTCCGCGGCAACACCGTGGGCGACGCGGCGCTGATCGTCGGTTCGCTCGACCCGTGCTACTCCTGCACCGACCGCGTGACGGTGACCGATGTCGCCGCCAAGCGCGACCACGTGCTCGACAAGGAGCAGTTCGAGAACGTCTGGCGCGACAAGTCGCCGCTTGCGGGCGAGGGCGCCATGGCCGCTCCGCTCGATGAGGAGGCGCTCTAATATGCTGAAGCTTTGGAAGGTTAACGCCAAGGCCGGCGACGCGACGGTCAAGTACCCGTTTGCGCCGTTCCCCACCAACAAGGACATGCGCGGCAAGCCCGAGCACAACGCGGAGCTCTGCATCGCCTGCGGTGCCTGCGGCGTGGCGTGCCCGGCCGATGCCATTCGCATGGACACCGACCTTGCGGCCGATACCATCACCTGGTCGATCGACTACGGTCGCTGCATCTTTTGCGGCCGCTGCGAGGAAGCCTGCCCCATGGAGGCCATCAAGCTCACCGAGGAGTTTGAGCTGGCCGTCATGAGCAAGGACGACCTCACCAGCAAGAGCGTCTACACGCTCGAGCATTGCTCGCGTTGCGGCAAGCCGTTTGCCCCGCACAAGGAGATCGACTACGCCAAGCGCCTGCTGCAAAAGGCCGGCGGCATGGAGGCCATCCAGGCCGCCCGTACCGTCGGTATGTGCCAGGAGTGCAAGCGCGAGCTCGACGCCCTGCGCGCCGCCTCGGCCGTAAAGACCGGCAACGCGCGCGGTATGGCTGCCAACGAGACGCTTGCGTCCGGTGAGCCCCAGGGCCCCGGCATGGAGTATCTGGGCGGCCACGGTGTGAACCCGGAGTATATCGACCGCGAGCTCAACCCCGATGCGCCCGAGATTCCCGCCGGCCCTGCGCCGGTCGAGGGCATCATCATGGATTTTGAAACGAAGGAGGAGTAACCATGGCCGAACCCACGCTTTTGCCCGAGCGGCTCCAGTACCGCCCGACCAAGATCGAGCTCGACGAGAGCATCGAGAAGGCCAAGGCGACCCTTCTTAAGAAGATCAAGCGCTCGGTGTACGTCTACCGTGTCGACTGCGGCGGCTGCAACGGCTGCGAGATCGAGATCTTCGGTTCCATCACGCCCGTCTTTGACGTCGAGCGCTTTGGCATCAAGGTCGTGCCCTCGCCCCGTCACGCCGATGTGCTGCTGTACACCGGCGCCGTGACGCGTGCCATGCGCATGCCGGCGCTGCGCGCCTTTGAGGCCGCACCCGATCCCAAGATCGTGGTGTCCTATGGCGCGTGCGGCTGCACCGGCGGCATCTTCTACGACAACTACTGCGTCTGGGGCGGCACGGACAAGATTCTGCCGGTCGATGTCTACATCCCCGGCTGCCCGCCCAGCCCCGCGCAGACCATCTACGGCTTTGCCATGGCGCTCGGTCTGCTGGACCAAAAGCTCCATGCCGAGACCACGGTGGAGGCCGCCGGCGAGCAGGCCGATATCCTGCACCCCGGCGTGCCGTACAAGCTGCGCGTTGCCATCGAGCGCGAGGCTCGCGCCATGAGCGGTTACCGTTACGGCCGCGACCTGGCCAACGAGTTTATGGATACGCTCGAGGGTGCGCCCAAGGGCGATATCCGCGGTGCCATGGCGCTGCTCATCGACAAGCAGGACGATCCGCGCCGCGTTGAGGTGTACTCAGCGCTGCAGGATCTGGTGCTGGCCGGAGGTCGCTAGATGGAACTCACGGACCGCTCTGGTTACTTTGCGGGCCCCGGCATGCTCGGCGGCTCCTTTGGCGATGCCTCGCGCGCAAGCGACGAGGCCGCCGAGGGCGTCGTCGACCCCTGCCTGGGCCATGCGCCCGATCAGGTGGTCTTTTACGAGCTCACGCGTAAGTTTGTGGAGACCGAGGAAGACGTTCCCCAGGAGGCCTGCGACGTGCTGTACTACACGCTCGCCGTGGGCCACCACACCGGCGTGCTCGACTGCTTTGAGCCGCGCCTGTCGGTGCCGGTTAACGTCTTCTGTTCGCTCGTCGACGCGCTGCCGGAGGGGGAGGCCAAAACCAAGTTTGAGGCCATCCGCTCCTTTGGTGAGTGCCAGCTCGACAAGGCGGCGGTGCCGTCGCTGCTCGAGGCCTGCGATGCGTTGCTCGACGAGCGCGGTTTTCGCGGGTCGGCCAAGGCCGGCATCTCGGTGTTCGACGACGACTTTGGCCTGCATGCCCAGCAGGTCGCGTTTCTGATGAAGTTCCGTGATCTGGTTGAGCGCGTGCGCGATGTGTCGGGCGTGTATCTGACGGGGAGGTTGCGGTAATGGGTCGCGTTGTGGATGGACGTGTGAACGGAGTCCCGTTTGCGGGTATCGTGCTCACGGCGGGAAGTGTGCTGCGTGCCGACGATGCCGCCGGCCCCGTGCTCTCCAAAAAGATGGAGGACGCACCCATTGCCGGTTGGTACACCATCGACGGCGGCCAAACGCCCGAAGACGACATCATCGAGGTCAAGCGCGAGCGTCCGCCGCGCCTGGTCTTGGTCGATGCCGCCGACATGGCGCTGCCCGTCGGGTCCATCCGTTTGCTCGACAAACGCGATGTGGCCCGCAAGTCGATGTTCACCACGCATTCGCTTCCCTTGTCGATTCTGATCGAAGAGATTGAGCAATCGTGCGATGATATCGTCTTC
>CAJJZM010000032.1:0-18718 GCA_905197595.1 uncultured Collinsella sp. | reverse complement strand
TTTGGCCTTGCTGGTTGCTCGGGCAACAAGTCTTCCGAGCCCGCCGGCTCCGATGCCGGCTCCGCCAAGGCATCTTCCAAGAAGGAAACCGTCGAGCTTCAGGTCTTCGCTGCCAACTCGCTCGAGAAGGCCCTGCCCGAGGTTCAGGAGCTTTACACCGAGCAGACCGGCACCACGTTTGCCGACACGCAGTTTAAGGCGTCTGGCGACCTTGTCGAGCAGATGCGTGCCGGTGCCGCCGTCGACGTACTCATCACCGCTTCCAAGGGCACCATGGACGACGCCGAGGCCGCCGAGCTCGTCGATGCCGACACGCGTGAGGATATGTTCGTCAACGACCTCGTGATCATTCGCGCTGAGGGCTCCGACACCAAGGTCGAGGCCATCGCCGACGTCGCGAATCTGGACGGCAAGATCGCCATTGGCGACGCCAAGACCGTTCCCGCCGGCAAGTACGCCAACCAGGCCCTGGCCTCCGTGGGCCTCTATACCGGCGCCGAGGGCGACGACGGCGAGTACGCTCCCGAGATCGCCGACAAGGTCGCACTGGCAGACAAAGTTGGTACCGCCGCCGCCTATGTGTCCACAGGCGACTGCGTGGCCGGTTTTGTCTACAGCTCTGACATCTTCCGCTACGACGGCATCGAGGAGGCCTTCGTGTGCCCCGAGGATTCGCACAAGCCCATCGTGTACCCGGGTGCCGTTGCCGAGAGCTCCGAGCACGCCGACGAGGCCAAGGCGTTTATCGACTTTTGCCTGACCAACAAGAAGGCGCAGAAGATTTGGGCTAAGTACGGCTTTGAGCTTTCCGCGTAGTGCGGCTTGGCGCGATAATTCCATCGTTTTGTGTTTCACTCCGTCCTTGTATTCGCTTGGAGCTTTTCGTGCTTAATAGATTCCGCATGCTTGTCGCCTGTGCTTTGACCTTCGCGCTTTGCTGGGTGCCGGGATTTGCGTTTGCTAGGGACGCTGGGGACGGGGCCCAGGTTGCTGCGACCGCACATGGGCTTTCCTATGGGATCGAGGGTTTTGAGCGGCTGGCCAAGGGGACCGCTCGTGCCATGGAGGGCCAGCCTGAGGGCTACCGGTTTCCCGTTGACGCGGACGTGGACCTTGTAGTGGCGCCTGCTGCCGATCACGTTGTGGCGTGGATATCGCCCAAGGCGGTCGAGAAGTACCGATTGGATCCGCAGGATAACGAGTGCGTATCGTGTCTCAAGGCCCTCGTCTGTGAGCTCGACAGCGCAAACTGCATGGGAGGCGCGCAGCTAGGGGACGTGGATCTTCCTTGGTATGTCACGGCGGAAACAACGTTTGATGCCGGTGGGTATACCTATGGCTTTGATGTGCGTGGTGCGGATGGGGACCGCTATGTGGTGATTGCATCGGCCTCGGGTGATGCCAAGGGTGGCGCGCGTTGGCTTGATAGCGCTCAAATGGTTGAAGCATCGTCTGTCGTGTTGCGGGATGAGCGGGGGCCCTTGACCTCTCTGGCCTCCTTTTTGGGCGACATCGACTATCGCCCGTTTTGGGTGTCCATTAAAACGAGCGGCCTTGCCCTGCTGATCTCCTTTGCGCTGGGCCTGTTCGCCGCGTGGAAGACTATGGGTACCTCGAGTCGCATCAAGGGCCTGCTCGATTCGGTCTTTACGATTCCTATGGTGCTGCCGCCCACGGTCTGCGGCTTTCTGCTTCTCATGCTGTTTGGCCGCTCGACCGGGGTGGGCCAGTGGCTCATCGCGCACGGCATCTCGATCGTCTTTACCTGGCCCGCGGCGGTGATATCTGCCGTGGTGGTGTCGTTTCCGCTGGTCTACCGCACGGCGCTCGGAGCCTTCGAGAGCCTTGACACGCAGATGCTCGATGCGGCGCGCACACTGGGCTGGTCCGAGCGTCGCATTTTCACCAAGCTCATGATGCCGCTCGGCTGGCCCTCCATCGCCGCCGGCACGGTCCTCGCCTTTGCCCGCGCCATGGGAGAGTTTGGCTGCACGCTGTTCTTTGCGGGCAACTATGCCGGCATTACGCAGACCATTCCCATTGCGATTTACTTTGAGTGGATGGGCGGCAATACGTCGGTGGCCCTCTTTTGGGTCATCGTCGTAACCGTGTTCAGCTTCCTGGTCATTCTGTTCATCAATATGTACACGGCGCATTCGCAAAAGTACCGTGAGCGCGGCCTGTCCCACGCGGAGCGCAAGCAGGCCAAGCAGCTGGGCGGCCAGACCGATTCGCTCGACCCAGTCGGCGGCGATGCACTGCGTATCGATCGCGAGGCGCTGGCCGAGCTTATGCGCGATGACACGGTCGCAAAGGGAGGTCGATAAGCCATGTCGCTTGTTCTGGATATCAAAAAGCGCTATCCGGGGTTCACTCTCGACATGCAGCTTGAGGCCGGCGAGGAGCGCGTGGCGCTGCTGGGCGCCTCGGGTTGTGGCAAGAGCTGCACCTTGCGTTGCATTGCCGGCGTGGAGACGCCCGACGAGGGCAAGATCGTCGTCAACGGCGTGACCTTTTTTGACTCGGCGGCGGGTATCAACCTGTCGCCCCAGGAGCGCAAATGCGCCCTGCTGTTCCAAAACTATCAGCTGTTTCCCAACATGACGGTGGCCGATAACGTCTGCGCCGGCGTAAAGGATGCGGGCGACGCCGCCGCGCGCAAAAAGCTCGCCGAGCGCTATCTGGGCATTTTCGGTCTGGCCGATTTTGTCGACCGCTATCCCGCGCGCCTCTCGGGCGGGCAGCAGCAACGTGTGGCGCTTGCCCGCATGGTGGCGGCGCATCCGGGCATTTTTATGTTCGACGAGCCCATGAGTGCGCTCGATGCGTACCTCAAGAGCGCGCTTGAGCAGAACATGCTTGACCTGTTCGACGTATGCAACCGCACCGTGCTCTACGTGAGCCACGACATCGACGAAGCGTGTCGCCTGTGCCAGCGCATCTGCGCTATGCATAACGGGCATGTGGAGGAGATCGGCTCCGTCGGGGACGTGGTCCGCCGTCCGCAGACGCTGGCGGCGCTGCGCCTGACGGGCTGCAAGAACACAAGCCGGGCGCGCAAGATCGGCGACGAAGAAGTTGAGGCCCTCGATTGGGGCATGACCTTTAATGTAGGCCATGAGGTGCCCGACGACGTGGCGCACCTGGGCATTCGTGCGAGCTACTTTCATATTGACAATCGTGCCGAGCGGGGCCGCAACAGCTACGATTTGCACGTGGCCCGTGTGAGTGATTCGCGTTTTGAGCGGCTGGTGTTGCTGGACGTGCCGCGCGTTGATGCGCCCACGCGTCTGCAGTGGAAGGTCAACAAGGTGAGCGTGCCTGTAGAGGAGTTGCCGCAGGCGGGGGAGACCTTGCGCATGCATTTTGATGCGAGCAGGATTCATTTGGTTTGTGGATAGCGACGGGTAATGCCGTCGGGGATATAAGCCTCGGCGGCTTTGTTTTTGCCGTTCGTCGAATGAGAGATGACAAACTCTTATCAATCAGGATAATAATTTATTAACGTCGGCACACGACGCTGTCATACGAATGTCAACGGCGTTCGCATGGTCGATGACCGTTGATATAGTTGACCTTAACTTGTAAAGGAGGGTGCGCACATGCCGCAGACGACATACATTCGCCGCGTTGCCGCGCGTGCCCTATATATGGCTCGGAGCCGCATATGAGCAGGTATGTTCACGGCTCCGGGAGAGACGACGCACAACTAAATAATCGACCGCAAAGCAGGTTCCCTAAAATTCCGGGTTTGAGCACGGCCGGGCAATCGCCGCCCGTCGTGCATCGATACCGCTGTTATCCGTTTTTGGTTCGAGAGGGGAACCGTTATGGCTGAAGAATTCGATTTTCATCCGATGTGGGAGAGCCTCGGCATGAATCTTGCCGACCACGATATGCTGCTGGGCGCCGTGGGCCAGATGTACGGGGACATGTTCCTGTCGCAGAACAACCGCCCCAAGTCCACGTCCTACTTGGACTTTGTGGCCACCAACATCCATAGCGGCCGCATTAAGGAGATGCTCGACAAGAAGGAGGCTGGCGAGGCCACCAAAATCGTGGGCTCGTTCTGCGTGTACGTGCCCGAGGAGATCGTGCTTGCCTGTGACGGCATTCCCGTTGGTCTGTGCTCGGGTGCCGATTGGGCAACGGACAAGGTCGAGGAGCACTTGCCGCGCAACACTTGTCCGCTTATCAAGAGCTTTGCCGGCTTTAAGCTGGGTGAGGTCTGCCCCTACATCGAGTCGAGTGACTTGGTGGTAGGCGAGAACACCTGCGATGGCAAGAAGAAGGCCTACGAGTTTTTTGCCACGCAAAAGAACATGTACGTCATGGATATTCCCAACGTGCACGACGAGTCGACGCTCGTGACCTGGAAGGCCGAGGTTAAAAAGCTTGCCGCCAAGATTGAGGAAGAGTGCGGCGTCACGATTACGCCCGAGCGTCTGAAGGCCGCCATCCACGCCGTCAATGAGAAGCGCCGCGCCCTGCAGCGCCTCGCTGCAACGCGCGCTGCCGACCCAGCGCCCATCAGCGGTCTGGACAGCCTGCTGACCGTTCAGGCCGCCTTTATGGACGACACGCCGCGTCTGACCGGAGCCATTAACGATATGGCGGCTGAGTGCGAGCAGCGTGTCGAGGCCGGCGAGGGCGTGGCGCCCAAGGGGACCAAGCGCATTCTGTACACCGGCACGCCCATGGCCGTGCCCAACTGGAAGCTGTTCAACCTCATCGAGAAAGCCGGCGGCGTTGTGGTAGGCGAGGAGTCCTGCACGGGCTCGCGCTACTACAAGGACCTGGTCGACGAGTCCGGTGAGACGGTGGACGAGATGCTCGATGCCATCGCCGAGCGCTACTTTAAGATCAACTGCGCCGTCTTTACGCCCAACGACCAGCGTATGAAGGACATTGTCCAGATGGCCAAGGACCTGCATGCCGACGGCATCGTCGACGTGGCCCTGCAGTTCTGCACGCTCTATGAGATGGAGTCGTTTGCCGTGGAGAAGGCCGCCGAGGAAGCCGGCATTCCGTTTATGCACATCACGACCGACTACGCCGGCGAGGACGCAGGCCAGCTCCAGACCCGCATCGAGGCTTTCCTCGAGACGATTTAGCCGCACCTGCGCTAAGCGGTGCCTCTGGGTGTTCCTATCCACGCGATAGGGATTTCTTTGCTGTTGTGCAGGTCGGTGTCCGGATGCACCGCAGGGCCCCGATCAGCTTCGCATAGCTGCCGGGACGGGGATTTCCGCCGTCCCGGCAGATTCTGTCCGTTTGTTCAGACACGAAAGGAACTCAATGAACAACGATCTTTTCAAGGCGGGCGTTTCCCGTCGCGGTTTTCTGACCGGCTCCGCTGCCCTGTGCGTCATGGCGGGCCTCGGCCTCACCGGCTGCGGCGGTTCGGGCGCCGAGAGCGGTAGCGCCGCTGCCTCCGGCCAGGATGTGGAGTATCGCGACGAGTTGCAGATCGCGCTCCCGGCGAGCCCGGACGGTCTCGATCCGCACACCACGTCGTCGCTTGTGACCATGGACATCATCTGCAACGTCGTCGAGCCGCTCTTTGGCCTCGATAGCGACTACGAGCCCCAGCCCGTGCTGGCCAAGGGCTATGAGGTCTCCGACGACGGCCTGACCTACACCATCAAGCTGCGCGAGGGCGTCACCTTCCACAACGGCAAGGAGTTTGGCTCCGAGGACGTCGTGGCCTCAATGAACCGCTGGCTCACCGTCAACGACCGCGCCGCGAGCCTGCTGCCCGGCGCCACCTTCGCCGCCTCGGGCGACCACGAGGTCACCTGCACGCTGACCGAGCCCGCCATCGACTTTCTGATCATCCTGGGCAACCACTCCCAGTATCCGGGTATCTTCCCTTCCGAGGTCATCGAGGCCGCGGGCGATACCGGCGTGACCGAGTACGTGGGTACCGGTGCCTACAAGTTAGTGGAGTGGAAGCAGGACCAGTACATCCATCTCACCCGCTACGAGGACTATGTCGCCGCCCACGGTAAGGCTTCGGGCTACACCGGCAAGGTCTCCGCGCCCACCAAGGACATCTACTATCAGTTCGTGACCGAGGCCTCCACGCGCGTGAGCGGGTTTGAGACCGGCGAGTACGATATCGCCGGCGAGATTCCCACCGAGAACTACCACGACTTCGACGGCAACGACGACGTTAAGCTCTACACCCATAACGCCGGCGTTCTGACCGCCTTCCTCAACATGAACGAGGGCGTCTTCGCCGACGAGGAGATCCGCAAGTGCGCCCTCATGGCTATCGACTGCGAGGCGGCCGCTCTTGCCGCCTATGGCGAGAAGGAGCTCTTCAACATCGATCCCAACCTTGGCAACCCCGAGAACGCTCAGTGGGCGACTGACGCGGGCAAGAAGTACTTCAACCAGGCCGACGCCAAGGCCGCCAAGAAGGCCCTGGCCAAGACCTCCTATGCCGGTGAGACGGTCAAGCTGCTGACCACCCCCGACTACAAGGATATGTACAACGCCACCGTCGCGCTGCAGGAGCAGCTCGAGAAGGCCGGCTTCACCGCCGAGGTCGACAGCTACGAGTTCGCGACCTTTATGGACATCCGCTCCAGCAAGCCCGAGCAGTGGGACCTCTTTGTGGCCTCCACCAACTACAAGCCCATCCCGGCCCAGTCCCTCTCGGTTTCCAAGGCCTTCTATGGCCTGTCCGACGAGAAGGCGCTTAAGCTCGTGGCCGAGACCCGCACCGCCAAGGACACCGACGCCGCGGCCAAGAAGTGGGCCGAGGCTCAGGAGCGCCTCTATGAGATCGCCGTCATCGAACCGCTTTGCCACTACGCTTCCATCACGGGCACCCAGGCAGACGTCGAGGACGTCGAGGTGCTCGACGGCGCCATCATCTGGAACGCCAAGCGTCCGGAGTAATGCAATAGATGGTGTGGCGGCTGGAGGGGGCTGGTCCCCTGTGGCCGCCACGCCCCGTCCACGTTCAGAGGGGAAATAGACGCCTCGCATGTTGAAGTAAACGCTCAAACGTATAGGCGCGATGGTTCCGGTGATGCTCATCATCTCGGTCGTCGTGTTTTTGATTATCTATCTCACACCGGGTGACCCGGCCTCTTCGATGCTCGGCATGGAGGCTTCGGCCGACCAGATCGAGCGCGTCAACGATAGCCTGGGACTCAACGAGCCGCTGCCGCAGCGTTACGTTGAGTGGATGGGCGGCGTGCTTACCGGCGACCTGGGCGATTCGTATTTTATGCGCCAGCCCGTTACACAGGCGATCGCCGAGCACTTTGGCCCCACGCTATCGCTCGCGCTTCTGGCACAGCTCATCGCGCTGTTGATTGCTCTGCCCTGCGTCGTCGTCGCTGCCCTCAAACATGGGTCGCGCACCGACGCGGCCTTGCGTGTCGTTGCTCTTTTGGGCGTGGCGATACCCGGCTTTTTGATGGCGCTCATGCTTATGTGGCTGTTTGCCGTCACGTTGCGTGTGTTCCCGGTGGCCGGCTATGCGCCGCTATCGGAGGGCTGGTTCAGCCATTTACGCTATCTTGCGTTGCCGGCCATATCGCTTGGATGCGTTCAAGCCGCGCTGCTCATGCGCATGACGCGTGCGAGCGTGATCGAGGCCATGCAGCTCGAGTGCGTCAAGACAGCGCGTGCCAAGGGCGTCTCCGAGGTTCGCGTGGTGCTGGCCCATGCCCTGCGCAACGCAGCGCTGCCGATTCTCACCTCGGTCGGCTATTCTTTTGGCGCCCTGATTACGGGTGCCGTGGTGACTGAGGCCATTTTTAACATCCCCGGTTTGGGCCAGCTGGTCACGAGCTCTATCGAGCGTCGCGACTATCCGGTGATTCAGGGCGTGCTGCTGGTCGTCGCCTTGTTGAATTCGGTGATCAATCTGGTCGTCGACCTTGCCTACGGCGCTTTTGACCCGCGCGCTCGCAAATGGGGCGATGCATGATGACAAACTATAAGAAGGCTCTTGCCAACAAGGGGTTTGTGGTCGGTGGCTGCATTTTCCTGGCGATTGCGCTGATCGCGCTCGTCGGTCCGCTGGTGTGGACGGTTAATCCCAATGCGCAGGAGATGGCGTTGCGACTTTCGGCACCTTCGCCCGCGCATCCCTTTGGCTGCGATGACTTTGGCCGCGACCTGCTTGCCCGCGTCATCGTGGGCGCGCGCGTGTCGCTTGGCGTTGGCATTGCCGTCACGCTCGCGACGAGTGCGCTCGGCTTGGTGATTGGCGCCTATGCGTGCTACAACGAGAGGCTCGACCATATTCTCATGCGCATCTGCGACGGCCTTATGTCCATTCCGGGCGTGCTTTTGGCTATCGCACTCATGGCCATGATGGGCGCCTCGGTCTGGAACGTCATCATCGCGCTCTCCATCGTCTATACGCCCAGCATGGCCCGCATCGTGCGCTCGCGTGCGATGGTGGTCAAGGAGGAGCCCTTTGTGGAGGCCCTGCGCGTGCAGGGTGCCTCGACCGCGCGCATCGTGTGGCTGCATATCGTGCCCAACGTTATGGCGCCCTTCCTGGTGCAGGCGACCTTCGTCTTTGCCGAGGCCGTGCTCTCGGAGGCCGCCCTCTCGTTTCTGGGCCTGGGTATCAAGGCGCCCGACGCCAGCTGGGGAAACATCCTGCAGGCGGGTAAAAATGTGATCCGTAAGGCCTGGTGGATGATCTTCTTCCCGGCAGCGGCCATCATCGCAAGCGTGCTTTCGCTCAATCTGGCCGGCGACGGCCTGCGCGACGCCCTCGACCCCAAGACCAAGGAGGACTAGCCCATGAGCGAACATCTTTTGGACGTGCGCGACCTCTGTATCTCGTTTGTGGGCCGCGATGGCAACGCGCTGGAAGCCGTCAACAAACTCAACTTACATATCGATGCCGGCGAGATCGTTGGTGTTGTCGGCGAGTCCGGCTGCGGTAAGTCGGTGTTTGCCCAGAGTGTCATGCGCCTATTGGAGCATGAACAGAAGATGGCCTATGAGGGCCAGATTGTGTTTGATGGCGAGGATCTGCTGGCGCGTCCGCTCAAGACGATGCGCAAGGTGCGCGGCTGCGACATCGCCATGATTTTCCAGGACCCTTTGAGCTCGCTTAACCCCGTCATGACGGTCGGGGCACAGGTCGTCGAGGCCGTGCGGGCCCACCGTAAAGTGAGCCGACGCGAAGCCCGCAACGAGGCTCTATCGCTGTTGGAGCGTGTGGGCATTCGAGATGCCGCGGCCCGCTTTGACATGTATCCGAGCGATTTTAGCGGCGGTATGCGCCAGCGCGTGATGATTGCCATGGCGCTTGCCGGTCATCCGCGACTGCTGATTGCCGATGAGCCCACCACGGCACTCGACACGACGACTCAAAAACAGATTTTGGATCTTCTGCGCGACCTCAACAGTTCCGAGGGCATGGCGGTGCTTTTTATCAGCCATGATTTGGGCGTCGTCACGAGCATCTGCTCGCGCGTGAACGTTATGTATCTGGGCCAAATCGTAGAAGAGATCGACGCCTGCGGCCTTATGGAGCGCCCGAGCCACCCGTATGCCCAGGGGCTCATCGCGAGCATTCCGCCGCTCGAAGGTGAGCGAGTTGACACGCTGGCGGATATTCCGGGCACAGTGCCGCCGCTTACGGCAATACCCTGTGGATGCCGCTTTGCGCCTCGTTGCGCCCGGGCGGACGAGCGTTGCCGCGCGCAGGAGCCTCCGCTGTTTGCCGTGAATGCGTGCGACCGGTCTAAATGCTGGCTTGTCGAGAAAGGGGGGTGCCATGGCTGTTGATAGCGAAGCCCTGCTTAGCGTCTCACATCTGACTAAAACGTATCCCATGCCGGGCTCAGGTTTTAAGCGTCAGGCCTTTACCGCCGTGGACAATCTGTCGTTTGAGATCGCGCCGGGCGAGGTTTATGGCCTGGTTGGCGAATCCGGATCGGGCAAGTCGACGACTGGACGCCTCATCTGTGGTCTCGAGCGTGCGGATTCCGGCTCGATTGTCTATTGCGGGCACGACCTCGCCATGATGTCGGAGCGCGAACGCAAGCCGTTTCGCCGCGAGATCCAGCTGGTATTCCAGGATAGCTCTACGGCTTTTGACGCGCGCAACCGTGTCGGCCGCATTTTGGAGGAGCCGCTGATTATCGCCGGCGTGCGCGATGCGGATGAGCGCCATGGGCGCGCGCTCTCGGCCCTGGCCTCGGTCGGTCTTCTGGCAGAGCATTATGACCGCTATCCACATGACCTTTCGGGGGGACAGCGTCAGCGACTCAATCTGGCACGGGCGCTTATTTGCGAGCCGCGCCTTGTTGTATGCGACGAGCCGGTCTCGGCGCTTGACGTGTCTGTTCAGGCCCAAGTGCTCAACTTGCTTCGCGACCTGCAGCGCACGACGGGCGTGGCGCTGCTGTTTATCACGCATGATATGCGTGTGGTTCGGCATATGTCCGACCGGATTGGCGTGCTCTACCACGGTCGACTTGTCGAGGAAGGCGCGGCCGAGGACATGATCGCGCACCCGAGCGATCCGTATACGCAGGAGCTTATCGACGCCATTCCCTAGAGGATGATTCCTTTTGGGTATGGCGTGGGTTTGTTGTTTAATTGTCGGTATATCGGTGCAAGAGAGGGGAACTACTATGGCCGATATCGAGGAACAGCCGTTGCCGCGCACGTTTGAGGAGTTCAACGAGCAACGCAAGGCGGCGTTTATTCGCGTCAAGGATTATAAGCAGGCGGGTAATCGCCTGGTCGGCTTTTTGTGCAGCTATACGCCGCTCGAGATTATCGATGCCGCGGGGGCCGCGAGCGTGGCTCTGTGCGGTACGTCCGATGAGGTGATTCCCGAGGCCGAGAAGGTGCTGCCGGCAAACCTGTGCCCGCTCATCAAGTCGACCTACGGTTTTGCCTACTCGCAAAAGTGCCCGTTTACGTACTTTAGCGACATGATCATCGGCGAGACCACCTGCGACGGCAAGAAGAAGATGTACGAGCTGCTCAACGAGCTCAAGCGCACGCACATTCTGCATCTTCCGCAGGGTCGCGATCGTGCCTACGAGCGTGAAGGCTGGTACGAGGAGTGCCGCCTGCTCAAGGAGGAGCTCGAGGGCTTCTACGGCATCACGATTACCGACGATGACCTGCGCGCTGCCGTCCGTCGTCGCAACCGCTTGCGTGCAGCCCAACTCGAGATGTTTGCGCTGCAGGCTAACCAGCCGGCGGCCATGAGCGGCGTCGACCTGATGAGCACTATGTTTGCCGGTACGTTCAGCTTTGATATCGAGGCCTATACGCAGCAGCTGGAGCAAAAGGTTGCCAAGCTGCGCGAGGCCTACGACGCGGGTGAGCTCCCGGTCGCGGCAGATGCCAAGCGCATTCTGATCACTGGCTGCCCGGTGGGCGGTGTGATCAACAAGATCGGCCGCACCATCGAGTCCAACGGCGGTGTGGTCGTGTGCATGGACGACTGCTCGGGCGAGCGCACGGCGGCCATGATGATCGACCCGGAGGCTCCCGATATCCTGCGCGCCATCGCCGATCGCTACCTGGACATCAACTGCTCGGTCATGACGCCCAACGACGACCGTATGGAAAACACGCTGGTCATGTGCGAGAAGTATCATGTCGATGGCGTGGTAGAGAGCGTGCTACAGGCCTGCCACACCTTTAACGTGGAGAGTGCGCGCATGCAGGAGGCTGTCGAGGGTGCGGGTATTCCGTATATGAAGATCGAGACCGACTACAGCAACGGTGACATGGGCCAGATTGAGACGCGCATCGCTGCCTTTATCGAGACCCTGTAGGACAAATGCGGCAAAAGGATAGCTGTTTTGCCGCATAGAAGGAGGATGCCGTGGTTGGCATTGGTATCGACATAGGCTCGACGGCCGCGAAGGCTGCGGTGGTGGAGACGGACAGCGCCATTGCGTTGACCTGCGTCATGCCGACGGGGTATTCGTCGGTCGATGCGGCCGAGCGCCTACGCGGCGAGCTCGCTGCAGCCGGCTATGACGTGACGGGCGACGATGTTCGCGTGGTCGCGACTGGCTACGGCCGTGTCGCGGTGCCCTATGCCAACAAGGTGGTGACCGAGATCACCTGCCATGGTGCCGGTGCGGTCCGCCTGTTTGGCGAGCAGGGCACGGTGATCGACGTGGGCGGCCAGGATACCAAGGTCATCCAGCTCAAGGGCGGCCGCGTGGCCAAGTTCGCCATGAACGACAAGTGCGCCGCCGGCACGGGGCGCTTTCTGGAGATCATGGCCGACCGCTTGGGCATTACCCAGCAGCAGATGGCAGACCTCGCCCGCACCGGCGAGCCTACCAAGATTTCCAGCATGTGCACCGTGTTTGCCGAAAGCGAGGTTATCAGCCTGATCGGTCGCGGTGAGCCGCGCGAGAACATTGCACGTGGCGTGATCGACAGCGTGGTCTCGCGCGTGGCGACCATGGCCGGGCAGGCCGCGGGCGCCCCGTACTACCTGACCGGCGGCCTGTGCGAGAACGCCTTCGTGGTGGAGCGGTTGGGCGAGCTACTGGGGTCGCCGGTGACCACCTCGCCCCAGGCTCGCTTTGCCGGAGCGATCGGCGCGGCTGTCCGCGCCGCCGCCTTGGCCTAGGGGTGTACCGCGACATGCGCATCCTCAATATCTCGGCACAAAAACCAGATAGCACCGGCAGCGGCACCTACCTTGCCGCGCTCGTGCGCGAGCAGATCGAGACGGGGCATCGCGCCGCCGTGCTTTGCGGCGCGGCACCGAGTGATACCCAAGGCGAGCTGGACCGGCGTGCTGCCGTGTTTGCCGTACCGTTCGAGTCGCCCGAGCTGCCGTTTCCCATCTGCGGCATGTCCGATGTCATGCCCTATCCCTCCACGCGCTATCGTGACCTGACGCCTTCGATGCTCAAGGCATTTGAGCGGGCATTTGCTGCTGCAATCAATCGGGCGGTGGCTGAGTTTCGGCCCGATCTGGTGCTCTGCCATCACCTGTATCTGGTGACCGCATTGGCACGCGAGTGCGTCCGGGGCGTGCCGGTTGTTGCCGTGTGCCATTCGACCGACCTGCGCCAGCTGCGTTCGCATGCGCTCGAGCGCGATCGCATCGTAAGTGCGGTTCGTCGTCTCGATGCCGTCTTTGCGCTCCATGCTGAGCAGGCTGAGCAGATTGGCCTGGTGTGCGGCGTCGATGCCGATCGCATCCACGTGATTGGGACGGGCTACGACCATCGCGTCTTCTGCCGCGACGCAAGCGCGGCGAGGCAGCCGGGGTCGCTTGTGTACGTGGGCAAGATTTGCTTTAAAAAGGGCGTCGAGTCGCTGGTTCGAGCCGTGTCATTGCCGATTGACGATGACGTCCGCCCATCTGGCTTGGTACTTGTGGGCGGCCGCGGGGACGATGCCGAGTACGCGCGTATCGAGCGCTTGGCCGCGGCCTCGGATGTGCCGGTGACGCTGGCGGGGCGCCTGGATAGCGATGGGCTCGTGCGTGCCTACCGCAGTTCCGACGTCTTTGTGCTGCCTTCGTTTTACGAGGGTCTGCCGCTCGTGACGATCGAGGCCCTCGCGTGCGGCTGCAAAGTTGTGGCGACCGATTTGCCCGGCGTTCGTCCCTGGATGGAGGCGATGCTTCCCGGTGCTCCCGTGACATGGGTGGCGTCGCCGCGTATGACGGATGTCGACACGCCCGTGGCGGCCGACCTTCCGTTGTTTGAGCGCGCACTGGCAGATGCTATCGCGCAGGCGCTTGCGGCGCCGCCTTCGACGTTCGAGCCGTCGGCGGTCTCTTGGGAAGCGTGCCTGGGGCGTATACTTAAAGTCGTTGATTTGTTGGAAGGGGGTTCGTATGGCTAAGGACACCATGAGGCTCACGTCCATGACGGCCGCGAGCGGTTGAGCCGCTAAGTTGGCCCCCGGAGCCCTCGCCCAGGTCCTGGGCGATTTACCCAATGTGCATAACGACAACTTGCTCGTGGGGTTCGATACCTCCGACGATGCGAGCGTCTTCCGCGTAGGGGAGAACCTGGGGCTCGTGCAGTCCATCGACTTCTTCCCACCGATGGTCGATGACCCGTTCCTGTTTGGCCAGATTGCCGCGGCAAATTCGCTGTCGGACATCTACGCCATGGGCGGGCGGCCGAGCCATGCCATGAACTTGCTGTGCATCCCGAGCTGTCTGGGCGTTGAGGTCGCCGGGCAGATTCTGGCGGGCGGCGCCGACAAGTGCGTCGAGGCGGGTTGCTCCATCGCGGGCGGTCACACCATCAACGACGACGAGCCCAAGTACGGCCTGTCCGTGAGCGGTTTTGTCGCGCTCGACCGTATGCTCGCCAACAGCGGCGCGCACGTGGGCGATGTTTTGCTGCTGACCAAGGCGATCGGCTCGGGCATCATCACCACGGCCATTAAGGGCGAGCTCATCGAGCAGGACGACGCCGCAGCCATGTTTGACTCGATGCGCACCCTCAACGAGGCCCCGATTCGTCTGGCCGAGGGACTCGAGCTTCACGGCTGCACCGACATTACGGGCTTTGGCCTGATCGGGCATGCGTGCGAGATGGCCGAGGGCTCGGGCGTGCAGATTGAACTTGCGTCGGGGGCGGTGCCGCTCTTTGACCAGGTGCTCGACATGGCGCGTCTGGGCATTATCCCCGCGGGCTCCTACCGCAACCAGGACTTCTTTGGCCCGCGCGTGACGGCTGACGATGAGCTGGAGCCGGGCATTTTGGATGTGCTGTACGATCCGCAGACTTCGGGTGGTTTGCTTATTGCGGCGCCCGCGGCGGATGTGGATGAGCTTGCGCGTCGTTTGCATGCCGAAGGACGTATCGCCGCCGTCGTCGGCTGCGTGTGCGAGCCGGTGCCAGGCGGTCCTGCCGTTCACGTTGTGCATTAAGGAATACCGTTTATGCGACCGTCTACTGTTCTGGGCGGTCCCTTTCGAAAGGATTATGCTATGTCTACCAAAATTGAAGTCAATGCCATGGGCGATGCCTGCCCGCTGCCCGTCGTCAAGACGCTTAAGGCACTCAAACAGCTTGACGGCGAGGGTGCCGTGGTGACCTCGGTCGATAACGAGACCGCCGTCAAGAACATCTCCAAGATGGCGCAGGAGAAGGGCTGCACGGCCTCGGTCGAGAAGGCTTCTGACGCCGAGTGGCACGTGACCGTGGCGACTTCTGGCGCCGTTGCCGTGGCCGATCCCGAGCAGGATGGCGCTGCCTTCTGCGACGCCAACGCCGGCAAGGGCAAGCTCGTCATTTCCGTCTACACCGATTGCATGGGCCGTGGCGACGACGAGTTGGGCCACAAGCTCATGAAGGCGTTTATCTTTGCCGTGACGCAGCAGGAGGAGCTGCCCGCGACCATGCTTTTCTACAACGGCGGCGCTAAGCTCACCGTCGAGGGCTCGCCGGTGCTCGATGACCTGAAGGGCCTGGCGGAGCAGGGTGTCGAGATTCTTACTTGCGGTACCTGCCTGGACCACTATGGCATTAAAGACAAGCTTGCGGTGGGCGAGGTCACCAACATGTACGTGATCGTGGAGAAGATGGAGCAGGCCGTGCGCGTCGTGCGCCCGTAGCGTATTGGTTGGAGTTGCCATGAGGGAAAAGCGCCCGGCGCTTGTCATCACGTTTCCCACCACGGCGGCCGCCATGGGCTGCGAGTCCCTTTGCATCGAGCGCGGCCTTCCCGGGCGAACGATTCCCGTGCCCGGGGAGATCGCTGCCGGCTGCGGTCTGGCGTGGAAGGCGTTGCCTGCCGATGAGGAGCTGCTGCGCGGCGAACTCGCCGCGGCGGGCGTTCCCACCGAGGGCTATACCGTGATTGATATGTGGGAGGTCGTGCGATGATCTACCTGGATAACGCGGCGACGACCATGCACAAGCCGCAGACGGTCATCGATGCCGTGACGCAGGCGATGTGCTCGCTCGGCAATGCTGGGCGCGGTGCCACGTCGGGTGCGCTCGATGCGGCGCGTACCATCCACGGCTGCCGCGCCAAGCTTGCGCGCTTGCTGGGTTGCCCGAGGGCGGACCATGTGTGCTTTACGCCCAACTCCACCGCGGCGCTCAACACCGTTATCAATGGCGTGGTGTGCCCCGGCGACCGTGTGGTCACGACGGTGCTTGAGCACAACTCCGTGCTGCGTCCGCTTAACCGCCTTGCGGCAGAGCAGGGCGTGACCGTTGAGCATGCGGGCTGCGACGCGAACGGTGCGCTCGACTACGAAGAGCTTGAGCGGCTGGTGACGCCGGGCACACGTGCCGTGGTGGTGACGCACGCCTCCAATGTGACCGGCAACGCGGTCGACATTGCGCGTGTGGCCGCCATGGCCCATGCGGCCGGTGCGCTCGTGATCGTCGATGCCTCGCAGTCTGCCGGCACGGCGCATATAGATATGCAGGCCATGGGGCTCGACGTGGTGTGCTTTACCGGCCACAAGGGGCTCATGGGTCCGCAGGGGACCGGCGGCCTGGCCGTGGCGGAGGGCATTGACGTGGCCCCCTGGGCCATGGGCGGTACGGGCGTGCACAGCTTTGATCCACTGCAGCCGCTTGAGTGGCCCACGCGCCTGGAGGCGGGCACGCTCAACGGCCACGGTGTCGCCGGCCTTTCTGCCGGCCTCGACTTTATCGAGGCCCAAGGTGGGGTCGAGGCGATTGCGGCGCATGAGCGAGCACTGGCGGATCGCTTTCTCGCTGGCGTGCGCGAAATCCTGGAGATCAAGCTCTACGGTGCCTTTGACCAGCCCGTGCGCTCGGCGATCGTCTCACTCAACGTGGGTGATATCGACTCGGCCGAGATCTCGGACGCGCTCATGCAAGGGTGGGGGATTGCGACGCGCCCCGGTGCCCATTGCGCTCCGCTCATGCACCGTGCGCTGGGGACCGAGCGTCAGGGTGTCGTCCGCTTCTCGTTTGGGTATTTCAACACGGATAAGGAAGTCGACATCGCGATTGACGCTTTGCGCGATTTAGCCTGCTAAAGCGTATATACTTGCGGGACGGGTGTTTTTGCCCGTCCCGTTTTTGTTTCGACCCGAAAGGTGTGCCTATGGCCTCATCCGCCCCGCGTGGTTTGCGCTCCGACCATGTCGTTACCGTCGGCATTGCGTTGTTCTCGATGCTCTTTGGCGCTGGTAACCTCATTATTCCGCCGCTGCTGGCGCTGCAGGCAGGTTCTGCCACGCCGGTTGCCATGATCGGCTTTTTGATTGCCGCTATCGGTCTGCCTGTTATGGGCTTTATCGCCGTGGCGCTTGCCGGAACGGCGCGCGAGCTTGCTGGCCGCGTGCACCCCAAGTTCGGCGAATTCTTCGTTGCGGCGGTGTATCTGGCCATCGGCCCGTGCCTGGCTATTCCGCGCACGAGCTCCACGGCCTTCGAGATGCTGGTGCCGCTGTTGCCCGAGGGCGTCTCGCTCGGCACGGCGCGCCTGGTGTTTGCCGTCGGCTTCTTTGTCGTCGCGTTTGCGCTCACGCTGCGCCCGGGCGTCATCACACGCGTGCTCGGCCGCATTACGGGCCCCGCGCTCATTGCGCTCATCGTGCTGGTCGTTGGCGCTGCCGTGATCTCGCCGCTGGGTCCCGCTGCCGCGCCGCAGGCTCCCTATAATGCCGGTGCTGCCGTGCAGGGCTTTTTGACCGGCTATCAGACCATGGACCTGCTCGCGTCGCTCGCCTTCGGCATCATCATCGCCGAGACCATTCATGAGCTGGGTGTTACCGATGACAAGCGTGTGGCCTTCGAGATTTCGCGCTCTGGTGTTATCGCCGGCGTGCTCATGGCCATCATCTACTGCGGCTTGGGCCTTGCCGGCATGCAGCTCGGCACCGTGATGCCCGACGCTACCAACGGCGCCGCCATCCTTGCGCGTTCGGCCTCTATGCATTTTGGTCTTGCCGGCACGGTCGTGGTCTTTGCGATCTTCTTCCTCGCCTGCATGAACGTGTGCATCGGCCTTATCAGCTGCTGCTCGCGCTATTTCTGCGAGACGTATGTGGTCGAAGGGGGAGCGGAGGCTTCCGAGGAGGCCATGCGCCGTCCCTTTGCGGTTCTCGCCTTTGTGTTCGCCGCATTTTCGTGCGTGCTCTCCAACGTGGGTCTCGACGTGATCCTCATGTTCTCGGTGCCTATGCTCAACGCCCTGTACCCCGTCGCCATTGTGCTGGTGCTTATGGGTCTGGTGCACGGTTTTTGCGACGCGCGTCCGCAGGTGTGGGTCTGGGTTGGCGGCGTTGTCGCGGTGCAGAGCGTAATCACTTCGGTCCGCGATGCGTTCTTTGCTGGCGCGTGGCTACCGTTCGATGCGTTGCCGCTGGCAGATATCGGTGCTGCGTGGGCACCGGTTGCCGTGGTTGCCTTTGTGATCGGTCTGCTCCATAGTCGTTTTGTCGCACATTCGAGGAGCTAAGGCATCAATGCTTGCACAGGCGGGGAGTCTCCCCTATAATTTCCTTCGCTTTGGGACACGCAAGGTTTAGACCTTAGCTGCTCAACACCTTCGGGACGTGGCGCAGTTTGGTAGCGCGCCTGCTTTGGGAGCAGGATGTCGCAGGTTCAAATCCTGTCGTCCCGACCATATCTTGCGGGCGTAGTTCAATGGTAGAACCCCAGCCTTCCAAGCTGATGACGCGGGTTCGATTCCCGTCGCCCGCTCCATAAGATAGACGAATGGCTCTGGTTCCTTTTGGGACCAGGGCCATTTTTGTAAGTGTACGGGGTGACGG
>CAJJZM010000031.1:0-18763 GCA_905197595.1 uncultured Collinsella sp. | reverse complement strand
CAGCATGCGGGCAAGCTCGGCCACGACCGGAGCCGTCGCGGTGGCCGTCGCAGCCATAACAACCGGGTCGCCCAGGGCTTTGAGGATATCGGGCATGTCGAGATAGGCGCTGCGGTCGCCGCCCTTGGCAAGGCCGGCGTGGTGCGCCTCATCGATAACGACAAAGCCGATGCGGCCCGAACGCGCGAAGCGGTCACGGTGGATAGATAGGAACTCGGGCGTCGTGAGCACGATACCGGTGCGGCCCGAAGCTAGGCCGGCGAACACATCATCGCGTGCGGCCTCCACGGTCTCGCCGGTCAGCACGCCAACGCCAATGCCAAGCGCTGCCATCGTCGACGAGAGGTGATAGGCCTGGTCGGCAACAAGCGCACGCAGCGGATAGACAAAGATGCTCGCACGTCCGCGAAGGACAGCCTCGCGCGCAGCATGTACATGGAAGATGAGAGACTTGCCGCGGCCCGTTCCCATAACGGCCAAGACGCTCTGGTGGTCGGCCAAGGCATCGAGCGCCTCAACCTGCGCGCGGTGCGGCTGGTTCGATCCGATAAAGCTATGGATAAGCGAGCGCGTGAGCTCGGTATAGGAAAGCTGGGCGAGCGTCTCGCGCTTACGCGACTCCAGGCGCAGGCCGGAATCCGCCGGCTGCACGCCACGACGAAGCTCGCATGCCGGATCGTCGACGCTGGGCAGCGTGGTATCGCGGACCAGAACATCCTTGATCATGAGCTTGGGCTTCACACGCCCCTGCCAATGCTCGGCAACGGCCTCGAACACCAAGTCGACAGCGCTATCGCAGTTGATGAGCTTATCGATTTGCGGCACGCGGAACATAATGGCCGGCACACTCGCGGCGCCATCGGTCGCCACAAAGCGCATGTGCTCGCCGGTTTTGCCCACCACGGCGCGGTCGCACATCGTCACGCCCTCGGCAGCCAGCAGCGGCACCTTGTTGCCCTGGCCAAACGGCTCAAGACGGGAGATCTGCTCGATGGTCTCGATATTCAGCTCGGAAAGGTCGACGGTGGCGGCGACCTCGTCGGTGTCTTCAAAGTCCTCGGCGGGAAGCTCCGATAGCACGGCGGAAAGGCGGCGGCGGAACTCATCGAGCTTGGATGCCTCGATGGTCACACCCACCGCACCGGCATGTCCGCCGCGACGAATCAGCAGGTCGGAACAACGCTCGACGGCGTCGAACAGGTTGACCTTGCCCACCGAGCGACCCGATCCGCGCGCAACGCCGTCCTCAATCGAGAAGAGCAGCGCCGGCACGTGATAACGGTTGGTCAGGCGGCTCGCTACGATACCCTTGACGCCCTCGTGCCAGCCCTCGCCACCCACGACGATTGCGCGACCGCCGTCATAGGTCTCCTCGACCTTTGCCATGGCGTCGCGTGTGAGCTCCGCCTCGATCTCGCGGCGCTGACGGTTGATTTCCTCGAGCTCGGCTGCCAGTGCACTTGCCTCGATAGGATCGCGGGCAAGCAGCAGGTCGAGCGCCAGCTTGGGATCAGCCATGCGGCCGGCAGCATTCAGACGAGGGATGAGCGAAAACGACAGGCCGTCGGCCGTAATGGTAGAAAGGTCGGCCTTGGCAAGTGCGGCAAGCGCGATATAGCCGGGACGGGCCGTCACGCGCATCTGTTGGATGCCCTCGGCGACCAGTGCGCGATTCTCGGGCGTGAGCGGCATCATGTCGGACACGGTGCCCAGCGCCGCGACCTCGATCAGCGAACGCCAATACGACGGCTTGCCCAAACGCTCGCCCAGGACCTGCACCAGCTTGAGCGCCACACCGGCACCGGCAAGCTCGCGCGAGGGACCCTCGTCCTCGAGCTTGGGGTCGGTCAGGGGCACGCCCTGCGGCACCTGGTCGGACGGCTCGTGATGGTCCGTGACCACCAAATCGATCCCCAGGCTCTCCAGATAGGAGACCTCCTCCTTGGCGGCAATGCCGTTATCGACGGTCACGATCAGGTTGGGTTGGGCGAGCTCGTTGACGCGGTCGAGCGCCGCACGCGACAGGCCGTAGCCCTCGTCAAAGCGATGCGGAATAAACGGCGTGACGTTGGCGCCAAACGAACGTAGCGCCTCGGTCAACAGACAAGTCGACGTAATGCCGTCGACGTCAAAATCGCCAAAGACCGCGATGTGCTCGTGGTTGCGAATAGCGCGCTCGACGCGGTCGGCAACGACCGCCATGCCCGGAATAATGAGTGGGTCGGCCCAGTCGCGATCGAGCGAAGGCGTCAAAAACAGCTGGCCTTCCTCGATGGATGTTATGCCGTGCGCAACCATAATGCGCGCCACCAGCCCGGGTATGCCCAGGCCAGCCGAAAGCTCCTTTTCGAGCTCGGGGTTTTGCCGAGCGACTGCCCAGCGATGCGTCGTCTTAAGCGATGACATAGGCGCCCACCCCCGATAGGGGCAGGTCGCCGCGATACCTCTCACGGTTCATAGCGATGAGTCCTCTGTGTATACCCGCTTCGGCAGGCAGATCTGTTGAACGGATTTATTATACCGTGCAGCGCGGACGCACAACGTCCAGCACGCCGCGGTTTCGATAAACGAGGGCGGTAATACCCTCGAAATAATCGAGCGTTTCTGACGCACGGACGCATGCGAGCGTCTAGCATATCCATTCAAAACGGATTCACGAGCAAAGGGAGTCACAAGAGCATATGAAGCAATGGGTTGGACTGGGCAAGTTTCTTGCGGGGCACATGCAGGTCATCGTTCCGATTTGCGTGACGCTCGGCGTGCTCTTTCCCCGGCAGATCGGCGTGCTCAAGCCCATCGTTCCCGCCCTGTTTGCCTTTATGACGTTCCAAGGTGCGCTCAGCAACACCTTTCACCAGGTGGCCGAGGTGTTCCGCCGTCCCCTACATTTGATTTTGGCGTTATTTGTCTCGGCCGTGCTCATCCCCATCGCGGCGTATGCCATGAGCTCACTGTTCTTTGGTTCCAACCCAAACCTTGTCTGCGGCATCGCGCTCGAGTACAGCGTACCCGTGGCAGTCACCGCCTTTATGTGGATTAGCATGTTCGGCGGCAACGGCCCGCTCGCGCTCACCATCATCCTGACGTCCTCGGTCATCTCGCCCGTGACGATTCCGCTCACGCTGAAGCTCCTGCTGGGTGCCACCGTCGCAATCGATGTTCCGGGCATGATGCAGAACACGGCCTTTATGATCGCCATCCCTGCCGTGTTCGGCATCGTGATCAACGAGCTCACGCGCGGATGGGGACATGAGAAACTCTCCCCCGCGCTTTCGCCCGCCTGCAAGTTCATGATGATGGGGGTCATCGCGTCCAACTCCACCGCCATGAGCGAGTACGTGTTGCACATGAATGTTGAGCGCTTGGAAGTCGCCCTCTTTATTTTGGTCTTCGCCATCAGCGGCTTTGTCGTCGGTTTTCTGGTCGCCCGTGCGTTGCACCTGCCGTATAGCGAGACGACCACCATGTGCTTTACCTGCGGCATGCGTAACATCTCTTCGGGCGCCGTCATCGCCACGCAGTACTTTCCAGGCGAAGTCGTGTTTCCCGTCATGTGCGGAACGCTGTTTCAGCAGGTGCTCGCCTCGGTTATCGGACATCTCTTTGAGCGACTGACCGGCGAGGAGCGCGCCGCCCAACGCAAGCGCGTCGAGGCCGGCCGCGACGCCATGGGACGCTAGACCGTCCGCGTTACGCGGGTGTTAGTCTTGCTATACGAGCGTTTCCAGATGCGCACGCAGGCGATCAGCATCGATATCGAGCGTGGTCTCGGCATTAACCTGGGCCAAACGATAGCCGACAAAGTAGGGCGAAACCACCCAACGCGGAAGCGCCTTGGCAATGGTCCGGCCGTCCATGTGGTAGAAGAACAAGTTGTACGACTCCGCGCGGCCGCCGTGGTGCTCGTGCAGGATATAGCGCAGGGCCACCTGAATCGCATCGGCAAACAGGTCCGCTTCGGCTTGGTCGCGGGCGTCGTCGCTGGCGGCGATTCCCTGTGGAGCCGAGACGTTGACCTCAAAGAATCCCATAATCGGTTCGGTTGAGATGTTGACCGAGATTCTCCCCTGCTGCCAGACAGCGATGCCTTCAAAGTTGGCTAAGGTCAGCGCCGCATAGCCGTCCTCCTGTTCCAAGCCCACAATCTGCATGTGTGGATGGACGAGGCTGCCGCCCGAAAGCGGACCTTTGTTCTTATACATGAGTACACTGCGGTACTGCTGGGAATCGATCATCTGCTGCCAACAGCCCAGAGCAAACCGCATCACATGGTGGAGTTCATCCGGCTCATAGGTCACCAAGTCGGCATCGTGATCTGCCGATTCAATCAACACGGTTTGACGGGTGGCGCGCAAGGTCTTGAACCTATTCTCGAGCCAGATGCAGTCACCATCGCGCTGGATGATGTTGGCGAGCCCCTCCGTGTCACAAAAGGGGCACGCGGTGCCAGGGCGACGATTATCGTCGGGCTTACCGCTCGCCTGCTGGACGTCAAATACCAGCGCCACGGGTTATACCTCCAGCGGCACGATCTTGGTGCCATGGAGTTCGGAGACGCCCAGTGCCGCCGCCACGGTATCGCGATTGGCCGTGGAAATGCCGCCACCGGGAAGAATGGTCAGGCGGTCGCCCGCATACTCGACAAGACGCGACAGGTGCTCCAGGTTGTCCTCGATCGGCGTTCCGGCAGCACCACCATGCGTCAGGATGCGCGTGATGCCGCAGTCGGCGAGTGTGTCAATGGCATCGAGCTGAGCCTCGAGCGAGAGCTGGTCAAAGGCCATGTGGAAGGTGATATCGATGGCCCCGCGCTTGCACTCCTCGGTCGCGCAGCCCGTAGCCATCACGAGGGCGCCGAGGGTGAGCTCGTCGAGCGCCCAGCCGCCGGCACAGGGCTTGCAGCAGCCAAAGACCAGGCCGTCAACGCCGGCGCTCACGGCAAGACCCAAGTCCATCTCCATCATGCGCAGCTCGTCCTGGTTGTAGTGAAAGTCACCGCCACGCGGGCGAATCATGCACATCACTCGCGCGTCATGCTCGTGAGCATAGCTGACCGTAGTGCTGATAACGCCGGCCGAGGGCGTGGTACCACCGACGGCAAGGTTGTCGCACAACTCGATGCGCTTAGCACCGGCATCGATAGCCGCCGGCACACGCTCAAAGCTCTCGGCACAAAACTCGTACAGCATAGATAGCCCCCAGGAGACATTTCGATTTCCACACGGCATTGTCGCACGTTAAATAGCAACCCGCACGATGGAACAAAACCTTGACAAGGAGTGTCCCAAAGTGCCGGCACATAAGGAACGTCCCCAGGTGCCACCTTGAGCGATGGGTACTCATTTAAGTACGTCCCCAATGAGTACCCGCAGGGGACAGACAGACCGGACTCCCTATACGACAACTGTTGACATCATATACTATGTGTCATATAGTAGGTGTTACACAGTATACTACGAAAGGAGGTGTGCGGATGGAGGCACAGATGAAGCGCGGCTTCCTCGAGGCCTGCGTGCTCGCGGCCGTCTCGGGCGAGGAATCCTACGGCTATCAGATCGTGAAGGACGTGCCCGCGAGTATGGGGCTCACGGAATCCACGCTCTATCCGTTGCTCAAGCGCCTGGAGAAGGCGGGCTGCATCACCGCGCGCTCCGCCGAGCACAACGGGCGGCTGCGGAGGTACTACCGCATCACGGACGCCGGGCGCGAGCGTATCGCCGAGTTCCTCGCCGAATGGCCATCCGTGCAGGAGATCTACCGTTACGTGGAGGGGGCGCACCATGACGCGCGATGAGTTCTTGAACCGGCTGGGCGAGCTTCTGGCCTGCCTGCCGGCAGATCAGGTAAAGGAAACGCAGGAGTTCTACGCGGAGGCCATCGCCGACCGTATGGAGGACGGCATGACGGAGGCCGAGGCTGTGGCCGCCATGGGCACGCCCGGTGAGGTCGCCGAGGCAACGCTCGACGAACTGCCCGCCGTGCCGCGCGCGATCGCGAGGACCAAGCGCAAGAGCACGGCACTTCTATGGGCGCTCGCCATCGTGGGCTCTCCGGTATGGATTCCGCTGCTGCTCGCGTTCGTCGCCGTTGCCGCTGCAGTCTACATCTGTATTTGGGTTCTTGCGCTCTGCGTGTGGATCGTGGCCGCGGCATTCGGGGGCGCGGGCCTGGTAGGGCTCCTGTTCGCCGTGGACGGCATCATTATCGGGCATGTTCCGTACGTTTTGGCCTCGATGGGAATGGGATTCGCTTCCATCGGTGTGGCGCTCCTCACGGGAGCCGGCGCCTGGACGGCGTCCAAGCAGATCGCGCGCCTCTCTGCCCTTTGGGCGAAGAAAGCCGTTTCGCCCTTCTGGAAAGATCGAGGCAATAAGAGCCGCATGGGCGCCGAAGCGGCGCCGCTCACGGCATAGGAAGGAGTGCAAACATGTCCAGCGTAAAAAGGATTTACCTTGCCGTAGCGGGTGGGCTTGTTGCCACGGGGCTCGTCCTGGCTGCTATCGGATTTGTGGCCTCCGGCTTTAACCTCGCTGTGCTCAACACGCAGATCGACCTGCGCGATGACACCATCATTCTGGGTGGTGTTGAAATAGACGACCCGACAGGGCTTCCACTCATCGAGCAGCTTGCCGAGGTCGGCGAGATCCATATTGGATCTGCAACGACTGGTTCGTCTTCTCCTCGCAAATGATCGAGCTCGTAGCAGCCGTCCCCCCCCTTCGGGCGCACCACGACGGGCATGAGCACGCCGCGCTCGGAGCCTTTTTGCGAGACCTTCCGTCACGCTCTTCCTGCGTGGTGAACCGGTCATCGACCGACGAGAGGCTGATGGGAATCTCTCGACTTCGGGCCAATCCCGCTCACCGATCTGGTCTTCCTTCGTGATGCGCACATAAGCGAGCAGACACCGCGCAGTGCTTCAGCGCGGCCGCACTTCCACGTCTATGACGGAGGTGCCCGGCGGCGTCTTGGCAATCCCCTTGTTTGCAGGCGTTAGCGCGTGGGGATCGCCCACTCGGGGGTCGAGGCCGCCGAGGACGGCGGCGAACCTCGCGGTGTCATTCGACATCGCGAGGTTCCCGGACCATGACCACCTGGCCTCGTACCGCGGCATAGCCCCAAGGGTGAGGAGCTTCGGCACGTCGATCAGGGCGCCCGCGCAGCGTCGGCCGGTCCGCCGTTCGGCAGAACGGCGGAAGTCCCTAGCCGCCCAGGTAAGCCTTGCGGACGTTGTCGTCGTGCAGGAGCTCTTGACCGGTGCCGGTCATGGTGATCTTGCCGGTCTCGAGCACGTAACCGCGTGTGGCGATGGAAAGTGCCATCTGCGCGTTCTGCTCGACCAGGAGCACCGTGGTGCCGGCCTTGTGCAGGTCCTCGACAATCTGGAAGATCTGCTCAATCAGAATCGGCGCCAGGCCCATGGAAGGCTCGTCGAGCATGAGCAGCTTGGGGTTGCTCATAAGGGCGCGGCCCATAACGAGCATCTGCTGCTCGCCGCCCGAAAGGGTGCCGGCGACTTGGCGACGGCGCTCCTTCAGGCGCGGGAACTGCTCGTAGACGCGCTCAAGGCCCGGAGCAACCGTGGACTTGGGCTGCGTGTAGGCGCCCATCTCCAGGTTCTCCTCGACCGTCATCTGCAAAAAGGCGCGACGGCCCTCGGGCACCTGGGCCAGGCCCTTACCAACCAGCTTATCGGCGGGCGTATGAGTAATGTCCTCGCCCATAAACTTGATGGAGCCGGTCTTGGAGCGCAGCAGGCCCGAGACGGTCTTGAGCGTTGTGGACTTGCCGGCACCGTTCGCACCGATCAGAGCCACGATCTCGCCCTCGTTGACGTTAAAGGAGATGTCCTTGATGGCGTGGATGGCGCCGTACCAGACGTTGATGTTGTAGACGGAAAGCATCGGCTCTGCCATTTAGTTCTCCCCCTTATCCTGCTTGCCCAGATATGCCTCGATAACGGCGTCGTTGTTCTGGATTTCCTCTGCCGTGCCCTTGGCGATGACCTTACCAAAGTTGAGTACGCAGATACCCTCGCAAATATTCATGACGAGCGACATGTCGTGCTCGATAAGCATGATGGCGATGCCAAAGGTGTCGCGAATCTTAACGATGTTCTCCATGAGCTCCGCGGTCTCGGACGGGTTCATGCCGGCGGCAGGCTCGTCGAGCAGCAGCAGCTTGGGGTTGGTGGCAAGCGCGCGGACGATCTCCAGGCGGCGCTGAGCGCCGTAAGGCAGCGAGCCGGCCTGTTCGTTTGCCAGATGCTCCATATCAAAGATGGAGAGCAGCTCCATGGCACGCTCATGGGCGGCCTTCTCGTGCTTCCAGTACGTCGGCAGGCGCAGCACGCCCTCAAAACCGGAATAGCGCTCCTGGTTGTGCAGACCGACCTTGACGTTGTCCTCCACCGTCATGGTGTTGAACAGGCGGATGTTCTGGAACGTACGGGCAATGCCCATGCGGTTGACCTGGTAGACCGACTTGCCCGAGGTGTCCTCACCGTCGAGCAGGATGGTGCCGTGCGTGGGCTGATACACCTTGGTGAGCAGGTTGAAGACCGTGGTCTTTCCGGCACCGTTGGGGCCGATCAGACCGGCGATCTCGGTCTTGCCGATAGTCAGGCTAAAGTCGTCGACTGCCTTAAGGCCACCGAACTCAATGCCCAGGTGGATGCACTCGAGTGCCGGGCGCTGGCCCAGATCGCGATCGGGAACGATGGCGCCAGAAGGATACGGGACCATCTTACCCTTGTTGAACTCAAATTTACTGGGCATCGGCTGCCACCTCCTTCTTGGAAGCAAAGCGGTCCTTAATGCGTGCGAAGAACGCCTTGAGCTGCGGGTTGTTGGTAAAGATCATGACCAGGATCAACACGATGGCGTAGATGAGCATGCGGTAGTCCGAGAACTGACGGAGCAGCTCGGGAAGCACCGTGAGCAACGCCGCCGCGATGACGGAACCGCGCATGTTGCCCAGGCCGCCCAGGACCACGAACACCAGAATGAGGATCGACGTGTTGAAGTCGAACTTGGTGGCGGAGAGCTGCGAGAAGTTACCGCCGAAGAGAGCTCCGGCAGCACCGGCGAGGGCAGCGGAAACCACGAAGGCGATCATGCGGTACTCGGTGACGGAGATGCCTACGGACTCGGCTGCAATCTTGTTATCGCGCACGGCCATGATGGCACGGCCGGTACGGCTGCGAACCAGGTTGAGTACAATCACGAGCGCGACCATAACCAGGATGGCGCCGGCAAGGAAGGTCGAATAGGTCGACACGCCCGATGCGCCCTGGGCACCCTTGATGATGGCGGTGCCGTCCTCAAGCAGGTGCAGGTCGTCGATCGTAGAGTTGCCCGTGATGTTAAAGATCACGTGCAGACCGCGGGAATCGACGCCCACAATGAGGCAGGTGACGATCTCTTTGATGATCTCGCCAAAGGCCAGCGTCACGATAGCCAGGTAATCGCCGCTCAGGCGAAGGACCGGGATGCCGATCAAGAAGCCCAGGATGGCGGCAGCGATAGCGCCGACCACAATGCTGATGATCAGGCGCATCGGATCGGACGGAACGGCGCTCTCCAGCGCGACGGCGGTAACGATGCCCGTATAGGCGCCGACACTCATAAAGCCCGCGTGGCCCAGCGACAAGTCGCCCGCAATACCGACGACGAGGTTGAGCGAGATGGCCATAACGATGTAGGCCGTGATGGGAACCAGCTGACCGGCGATCATGCGCGGGATCATATGGTTGGACTGCATAAAGAACACGATGGCGAATGCCACGATGCACATGGCGTACGTGACAAAGTCGTGACGCGTCTGCTTGTCTTTAAGGAACTTCATAACGCTCACCTACACCTTCTCGGGGACGTACTTGCCCAAGAGGCCGGCAGGCTTGACGAGCAGGACGATAATCAAAACACCAAATACGATGGAGTTGGCAAGGCTCGTGGAAATGTAAGCCTGAGCCATCGCCTCGATGATGCCGATGAGAATACCGCCGACAAAGGCACCGGGGATGGAGCCGATGCCGCCGAAAACGGCAGCGTCGAAGGCCTTGATGCCAGGCATGGCGCCCGTGGTGGGCTGCAACACCGGCGAGTAGGAGCACAGGAGCACGCCGGCGATGGCGGCAAGGGCAGAGCCGATGGCAAACGTCATCGAGATGGTGCGGTTGACGTTGATGCCCATGAGCTGAGCGGCGGCCTTGTCCTCGGACACGGCGCGCATGGCCTTGCCCATCTTGGTCTTACCTGTAAAGAACATCAGGCCGGCCATGATAACCAGGCAGGCGACGATGGTGACGAGCGAGACGGCGCTTACGTTAAACTTGGCCAAGAACTCCGGCACCTGGAAGGTGACGAGCGAAGTAAAGTTCTTGGGCGTGGCGCCCCACAGGAGCTGCGCGGCGTTCTGCAGGAAGTAGGACACGCCGATGGCCGTGATCAGAACGGCCAGCGGGCCCGCCTGACGCAGCGGCTTGTATGCCAGACCCTCGATGAGAACACCGAGAACCGTGCAGACCACACAAGAGAGAATTACAGATGCCCAGCCCGGGAGGCCGAGATACGACGTGGCGCAGAACGAGACATAGGCACCGACCATGATGACGTCGCCGTGAGCGAAGTTGAGCATCTTGGCGATACCGTAGACCATGGTGTAGCCCAACGCGATGATGGCGTAGACGCTGCCCATGGACAGGCCGTTGACCAGGTATTGGATAAAGACCGTCATGTTCCACATCCCCCTTTCGAATAGGTTTCCAGTTGATGTATGAAACAGGGACGTTACATCGTCCCTAGATACCAAGCAAGCAGGGAAGGCCAAAACCTCCCCTGCTTGGGATCAAAACCGCTCTATGTAAGGCGGCCTATTAGGCCTGTACGTACTTGCCGTCGGTAATGACGTACGCCGTCGGGTCCTTCTGGACCTGACCCTTGTCGTTCCAGGAGAGCTTGCCAGTCAGGCCGTCAACAGTAATCTTGAGCATAGCCTCGGGAAGCTTCTCGGCAACCTCGGTGGGGTCGGCGTCGACGCCCAGGCCGGCCTCCTTAAGAGCCTCGACCACAGCATGCACGCCGTCGTAGGCGTCGGCGGCAAACTGGTCGGGGGTATCGCCGTACTTATCCTTGTAAGCGTTGACGAAGTCGGCATTCTTCTCGTCGTCGGCGGAGAACGGGGTCATGAGCAGCAGACCCTCGGCAAGAGAGGTGTCGAAGCCCTCAACGCCCAGGATGCCGTCCATGCCGTCGCAGCCCATCATCTTGACGTCGTAGCCCATGTCCTTGGCGTTCTTGAGCAGGACGGACGCCGGCGTGTAGTAGATCGGCGCAAAGATCATGGTGGCGCCTGCCTGCTTGGCCTTGGTCAGCTGGTTGGTAAAGCTCGTGGCGGAGTCGTCCTTAAAGGTCTCCTCGTCGACAATCTCAAGCTTAGACTTAGCGGCCTGGGCCTTAAAGGAATCTGCGATGCCCGAAGAATAGGCGTCGCCGGAGTTATAGAACAGCACGAACTTCTCGTTCGCATACTTCTCTGCCAGGAACTTGGCAGCGTTGACACCTTGGTTGGGGTCGGTAAAGCAAACCTGGAAGACGCAATCCTTGCCCTTGGTAACGTCCTCGGAGGACGCGGACGGGGTGATCATGAACGTCTCGGGGTCGTTGCCGCACTCGGCGGCAACGGCGACCGACGCACCCGTGGTGGTCGGACCGACGAGGGCCTGCATGCCCCAGTCGAGCAGGGTGTTGAAGGCGTTGACGGCCTTCTCGCCGTCCGCCTGGTCGTCCTCGGCCTTGCTGACAAGCGGCAGCTCCTTAGTCGAGAAATCCTTGCAGCCAAGCTCGACAGCCTGTGTAACGGACTTGCCGTAGGACGCGTTGGCGCCGGTCAGCGGGCCGATGGTGCCGATCTTAAACGAAGCGTCGCCCGACGCGGAACCGCTGTCGCCGCCGTTGGAGGAGCAGCCAGCTAGAATGGACATCGCCCCCAGACCTGCTGCGCTCGCGATAACGCTCCTGCGATTCATAACAGGGTTCAATGACTTACCGGTGAGGCTCGACATGCGGCTCTCCTCTCAAATCTCGTCGGGTTTCGGTTACCCGACAGGCCATCCTTCGCCGTGTTCGGCGTTCGCAAAATACTAGACGCTTTAGTTAAGGAAAGTGGCGATTATTTCAACTTTTCTTTGGATTTGTTCGTTTATCCATAATTCTGCGTATTTCTATTACTTTATGCAGTAATGCCACTTTATTGTGTGAAAGTAATGTTTCCGTTCTGTTACAGGCGTCCCTGCCCTGAATAAAACGGCCTCACCGGTCGCGCTTTATGCGCACTTAGGCGGCGATGTACTTGCCGTCCTGAATCACATAGGCTGTGGCGGGCTTTTCGACCTGGCCCTTGTCGTTCCACGTCAGCTCGCCCGTCAGGCCCTCGATCTTGATCTTGCGCATGGCGTGGGCAAGGTCGTCGGCAATATCGGCACCGTCAGCCGTAATGTCGATGCCCGCTTTATCGATAGCCTCGGCAATCGCATGGACGCAGTCATAGGCATCGGCGGCAAACTGATTGGGCGTCTCGTCGTAGGCGTCCTTATAGGCCTTGACGAAGTCGGCGTTCTTCTCATCGTCAGCAGAGAACGGGGTCATGAGCAGCACGCCCTCGGCAAGAGAGGTATCGAAGCCCTCAACGGAGAGCAGGCCGTCCATGCCGTCGGTGCCCATAAGCGTCATGTCGTATCCCATGTCCTTGGCGTTCTTGAGCAAAACGGACGCCGGCGTGTAATAGATCGGAGCAAAGATAAGCGTGGCGCCGGCCTCCTTGGCCTTGGTGAGCTGGTTGGTAAAGCTCGTGGAAGAGTCGTCCTTAAAGGTCTCGGTATCGACGACATCGAGCTTGGATGCCTTGGCCTGCTCGGCAAAGGCGTCGGCAACGCCCGAGCTGTACGTATCGCCGGAGTTGTAGAACAGGGCGATCTTGGCGTCCGCGTACTTCTCGGCCAAGAACTTCGCGGCGCTGGTGCCCATGGTGGGGTCGGTGAAGCAAACCTGGAAGACCGTGGTCTTTCCCTTGGTGACATCGAGCGACGAGGCCGAAGGCGTGACCATGAGTATGTCGTCGGCGATCTCGCCAGAGACAGCGACGGCGGCACCGGTGGTGACGGGGCCGACGAGAGCCTGCATGCCCCAGTCACACAGGGTATTGAAGGCGTTGATGGCCTTCTCGCCGTCGGCGACGTCATCCTCGGACTTAAGCGAGAGTTTGAGGTCCTTGGTCGAAAAATCCTTGGCGGCGAGCTTGGCACCCTTCTCGGCCGAAACGCCATAGGTTGCCGCGGCGCCGGTCAGAGGGCCGATGACACCGATCTTGAAGGTCTTGCCGTCATCGGCGGAGCCGCCGTCCGAGCCACCCGACGAGCAACCAGCGAGTGCCGCGGTGCTACCGAACGCCGCGGCGCCAGCCAAGAAACTCCTGCGGTTAAGTACGTTATTGATGCTAAACATGGTGTCCCCCTTTTCGCTGGCCGCGGTGCGGCCGTCTTGCGGTACAGGGCAAACCTTATGGCGCAAACGTTGACAGTTTGTTACGGAAGTTCGTTTGTAGCGAGTGTGTTTCCAATATTTCCGCAGCGTTTCGGGGGTAGCGTTTTGCACAGCTCCAGCTGCCTGGCAAGCACGCGCCCGCACTTCACGCTAGAATGCACTCAACCTATAAGCAGTTAATCCATCCACAAGATGCACGAAGGAGCTATCTATGAGCGAACCCCTGCGCACCGTGAACGTCGGTCTGATCGGTCTGGGAACCGTCGGCGGCGGCGTGGCCCGTTTGATCAAGAGCCACCACGATGAGTACCTGGCCGCCTACGGCATCGACCTTAAGCTGACCCGCGCCTGCGCGCTTGCCTGGGAGCAGGCCGAAGCCGCCGGTATTGAGCGCGAGGCCTTTACGAGCGACTGGCACGACGTCGTCACCGACCCCGCCGTCGACATCGTCGTCGAGCTCATCGGCGGCGAGCATCCCGCGACCGAGATCTTCACCACCGCCTTCGAGAACGGCAAGCACGTCGTCTCTGCCAACAAGGCCCTGCTGGGCCGTCATGTCGAGACGCTCGCCGAGAAGGCGCGCGCGTGCGGCGTGCAGATTAAGTGCGAGGCCAGCTGCGGCGGCGGCATCCCCATCGTGAGCACGCTCGAGCACGACCTGGTGGGCAACAAGATCCTGACCATCGCCGGCATCCTCAACGGCACCACCAACTATATCCTGTCGCGCATGGACGCCGAGGGCGCCGATTACGCTGACGTGCTCGCCGACGCCCAGGCAAAGGGCTATGCCGAGGCCGACCCGTCCGCCGACGTCGACGGCTTCGACGCCGCCAGCAAGACGGCAATCCTCGCTTCCATCGGCTTTGGCACCCGCGTGACCACCGACGATGTCTACCAGCAGGGTATCCGTACCATCGGCGCCGAGGACATTGCCCAGGCCCGCGAGCTCGGCTACACCATCAAGCTGCTGGGCATCGCACGCAACACCGACGCCGGCGTCGACGTCCGTGTGCATCCCACGCTGATCCCCGCCGACCACATGCTTGCCAAGGTCAACGGCGCCATGAACGCTGTCTACGTGGTGGGCGACGCCGTGGGCGAGACCATGTTCTACGGTGCCGGCGCAGGCTCCTTCCCCACCGCGAGCGCCGTCGTGGGCGATATCCTGTCGCTCTCCGAGCAGATCAGCCGCGGCGTGGCTCCGCTGCCCGAGATTGAGCCCTATGGTCACAACCTCGCCTTTAAGCCTATGGACGAGCTCCAGACCAAGTACTATGTGCGCCTGAAGGTCGCCGACCGCGTGGGCGCCCTGTCCGAGACGGTCGACATCTTTGCCAAGCACAACATCTCGATCTCGCTCATCAACCAGGTCGAGGACGGCAAGTCGGGCGTCAGCGATGCCTGCTCGGTCATCTTCCTGACGCACCGCGCACTCGAGAAGGACGTCCAGGCTGCCGCCGCCGAGCTTGCCAGCGTCGACTGCGTGGCCGAGGTCGCCAACGTCCTGCGCATCGAGGACGTCGAGGCCTGGTCCGAAGGCGTCATGGCCAACTAATTCGATTTTCGCTCTACGACCTATATGTGTGAGGGGCTCCCGTTCAGCAGTGGACGGGAGCCCCTTTGCTTGCGCGCATGGGGCGTATTGGCGCAATCCGCATTTGAACGACTTGGCCGCTCCTGACAGCCGGGGGTACCGTTCGCCGACATGCAGCCGGAGCCGATTTTGGCTGCCGTTATGCTGTGCTGCATATATCCGCCCGCAAAGAGAGGAAGCACTATGTTGCTCGAGGGCAAGAAAGCAATCATCACCGGCGGCACGCGCGGAATCGGCTATGCCATCGCCTGCCGTTTTATCGAGGAAGGCGCCGCCGTCACCGTCTTTGGCTCGCGCCAGGAAACTGCCGACGCAGCCGTTGAGAAGCTGACGGCCGCCTATCCCGAGGCCAAGGTCTGGGGCCGCTCCTGCGACCTCACCTCGCTCGAGGCCGTAACCGAGGCCTTTACCCAAGCTGCCACCGATATGGGCGGCCTGGACACGGTCGTCAACAATGCCGGCATCTCCCAGCGCTCGCCCCTTTTGGACTACACTGCCGAGGAGTTTGCAAAGGTCATGGACCTCAACGTCGTCGCCGTCTTTAATGGCCACCAGGCTGCCGCCAAGATCATGACCGAGGCCGGCCACGGCGGCACCATCACCACCACGAGCTCGATGGTCGCCAAGTACGGCCAGCCCTCCGGCGTCGGTTACCCCACGTCCAAATTTGCCGTCAACGGCATGGTCCAGTCGCTCTCGCGCGAGCTCGCCCCCATGGGCATTCGCGTCAATGCCGTCGCACCTGGCGTGACCAAGACCGACATGGTCGCTAACCTGCCCGAAGAAGTCATCAAGCCCATCATCGCCACCATTCCGCTGGGTCGCATGGGCGAGCCCGAGGATGTCGCCAACGCCTTTGTTTTCCTGGCGAGCGACATGTCCTCCTATGTCACGGGCGCCGTGCTCCCCGTCGACGGAGCCGCCCGCTCCTAAGGAGCCACAAGCTTTGGCTTCAAGCTTCAACATAGCTCAACCAAAAAGGCGCGCCGTCTGAATCAACTGCAGACAGCGCGCCTTCTCCTGTTATGAAAGGGAAACTATGTCCCAGTATTTCGGATCAGAACGGGGCACGGTTTCCCCCAGGACCTCCTTGCGGAAACTGCATCCCACTCTGAGCGCCCATTCCGGGACACAGCTTCCCAACGGCCCCCGTTTCGGAAACCACATCCCGTTCCGAGCCTTCAAAGCGGGACGCGGCTTCCCCGAGAAAGTATCGACTACTTACCGTCGTCGTCTTCGGCTTCTTCGCGCGCATAGAGCTCCAGCATGCGGCGGCGGTATTCGCGCACAGCGAGCTTGGCGCGCTCCAGGCGGCGGCGCTCACGCGGAGTCAGCTCGGACGGGTCGACCTCGTCTCCATAGGTCTTATCGGCAAGCAGGTGCGCCGCGTCCACGATGCGGGCATCGATGTGGCCGCTCGCTGCCTCGGCGGAAAGACGCTCGGCAATCGTATCGAGCGTAGGCAGGCCCTCGAATACGCGACCATGGCCATGCGAGGTCAGCAGCTCGTGCTCGCGCGCGAGCAAGCTCGCTAGGTCGTGGTGGGCGCGCAAGATGTCGAGCGCATCGGATGGATGCTCGGCAACCTCTGCCACGGCGGCGACCGGTGCGGCATCCACCACGCGGTAGAAGAGCTGCGCGAGCAATGGCATCAAGAACACCGTGATGGCACCGGCGGCAACCATGACCGACGCAATATCTTGCGACAGCGCGCCCGCGTTGACGGCAACGCTCGTAACGGCAACGATGATCGGCAGCGCCGTGGTGCAGTACAGGGCCACGGTAATGCGACCATACGCCGACACATCGCGCGTCGCAGGACAAATGCTCATGGAAATAAGAATGGGCACGGCACGAATAATCAACAACGCCACGATAAAGCCCGCGAGCAAGCCCGGGCGCGACGCCACGGCCGTCAGGTCGATCTTTGCGCCCGACACGGTAAAGAACACCGGAATCAAAAAACCGTAGGCCAGACCGTCGAGCTTGGTCTCGAGCGTATGGTTGCCCTCGGGGATGATATAGCGCAGGACAAAGCCGGCGGCAAAAGAACCCAACACGATGTCGAGATCAAAGACAGCCGAGAATGCCACGAGCGTGACCAGGATGAGCACCGTCAGGCGCACGAAGGTCTGCGACGTGGTATCGGCGCGCTCCTCAACAAATGCAAAGAAGCGGCTGCCGACGCGCTTGGAGCGGCTCGGGACCACGGCCAGCAACACGCAAACCACCGCAAACAAGCCAAGGATAACGAGCGTTTGGATGCCAGTGCGGGCAGACAACAGCACCGACATGGCGAGCACGGGACCGAGCTCGCCCCAAGTGCCATACGCGAGAATCGAGTCGCCCACGCGCGTGCCGGTGAGCGAGCGCTCACGCATGATGGGCACAAGCGTACCGAGCGCCGTCGAAGTGAGGGCAAGCGTCACGGCGATACCGTCGAAATGACTGACTGAGAACCACGGGGTAAAGCGCACGGCAAGCCAGGCGATACCAAACGTGACGACCCACGTCGCCAAGCCGTAGCGCCCCTCGACGCCCGTGATGCTCTTGGGGTCGATCTCAAAGCCGGCAAGCAGGAACAAAAAGGCCAGGCCCAGCTCGGACACCAGCGAGACCTCAGCATCTACATGGATGACGCCGAGCATATGGGGTCCCAGTACCGCGCCGAGCACGAGCAAAAAGACCGTCTCGGGAACGGGTTTTCCGGGAATCGCCGAGGCGATAAAAGGACTCGCAAAGGCCACGAGTGCGATGATGGCGAGCGAAACGAATGCCATGTGATGCCTTTCTCTTGTTTGCGCTTCACTGTAGCACCCTCGCCGTCCTCAACGCGCCGCGAGCTGTCGTATCATAGTGAGGTTTACAAACATGTGGCTCAAGGCGACCGCAGGGCAGACCCCGCAAACCGACCGCTGCCGCATACCGTACCGTACGCCCAACCGATCAGGAAGGCAGGAACCAATGGTCTCTCGTATCTACGTGGAGAAGAAACCCGGGTTCGACGTCGAGGCTCAGCAGCTCAAGGGCGAGCTGACCGAAATTCTCGGCATCAAGGGCATCGAGGCCCTGAGGATTATCAACCGCTACGACGTCGAGGGCATCGACAAGGAGCTTTTCCGGTCCTGCGTGCCGACCGTCTTTAGCGAGCCCCAGGTCGATGTGACCTACGACGAGCTCCCCGCAAGCGATGGCGCCGTCTTTGCCGTCGAATTCCTGCCTGGCCAGTTTGACCAGCGCGCCGACTCCGCCAGCGAGTGCGTGCAGCTCATCAGCCAGGGCGAGCGCCCCGCCGTGCGCTCCGCCAAGGTCTATATGATCTCGGGCGCTCTGGACGAGGCCGCCATCGATGCCATCAAGCACTACGTGGTGAACCCCGTCGAGGCGCGCATCGCCTCGCTCGACCTGCCCGAGACGCTGTACATGGAGACCCCCGAGCCCCAGCCCGTCGAGGTGCTCGACGGTTTCCGCGAGCTCGACGAAGCCGGCCTTGCCGCCTTTATTTCCGAGCGCGGCCTTGCCATGGACGAGGCGGACATCGCCTTCTGCCAGCAGTACTTCCGCGATGAGGATCGCGACCCCACCATCACCGAGATCCGCCTGATCGACACCTACTGGTCCGACCACT
>CAJJZM010000030.1:0-18993 GCA_905197595.1 uncultured Collinsella sp. | reverse complement strand
CGCCGCGCCTAGCGCGCCCTCCCGCCCGCGAGGAGGATCGCCCCGAGCAAGCTCGACCCGTACAAGCCCGTCATCCACCAATAGCTCGAGGACGACGCCCGGAACTGGCGCAAACAGCCCTTCAATAAGTTGCGGTGAAATAGTGTCTGTTTTTGCTGCTAGATAGCATATTCAGTCCCTAAATCACCGCAACTTGTCGGTGGTGGCTTACTGGTAGCGTAGGCACTCCACCGGGTCGAGCTTTGCCGCGCGTCGAGCGGGGTAGAAGCCAAAGATTACGCCGATGCCGACGGAGACGGCGAAGGCCAGCAGCACCGTGGCGATTGAAAAACTCGGGGTGATTTGCCCGCTGGCACCGAGCTCGCCAAGAATCCCGGATCCGGAGGCAAACATCGCGAGGCCCCAGGCCAGCAGATAGCCTATCAGGACACCCAGCAGGCCACCGGTGACGCACAGCGCCGAGGACTCGGCCAAAAACTGCGCGGTGATATCGCGACGACTGGCGCCCAGAGCGCGACGGATGCCGATCTCGCGGATGCGCTCAGTCACGTTGGTGAGCATCATATTCATAATACCGATACCGCCGACAAGCAGCGAGATACTGGCGACAGCACCCATGATGAGCGAGAAGGCGCCCATAAAGGAATTGAGGGAGTCGATAGCGCTTTTCATGGAGGTCGCCGATACACTGTCGTACTCATCATCCTCCGCGATACCCTTCATCGCGCGCACTTTGGACTCGATGGTCTTGCAGAGCTCATCCATGTCCGTGCCCTCGGCGGCAAGTGCCGTCACGCTGGGGAATGAAGGATTCTCGTCGCCAAATAGGCCGGAGATGGTTTCGCGTGGCATATACAAAGTGAGCGAGCCCATGGAGTCGCTGCCGCCATCAATCACGCCTACAATCTGCACCTCGCCGTTGGACACTTTGATGGTTTTTCCCAGCGCATCCTGTTCGTTGCCGTAAAGCTGATCGGCGCCGCCGCGGCTGATGAGCGCCACTCGCGAGCCTGCCTTTGACTCGACATCGGTGTAGGTGCGCCCCGCAACGAGCTTACTGGCACCCACGGCGTCGAGCATGTCGCTGTCGACACCCTGTGCCATGACGGTATAGCTTTTATCGCCAGACTTGTACTCGGTATACGCGCTGTCGACAATCCCGATCTGCTCTATCTGCGGCACCAGTTTTTGAAGCTTCTGGACGTCAGAATCAGTGAGTTCTTGGGACGAATAGATCTGCACCATGCGGGCTGCATTGAGCCCCAAGCTGTTGACCAGGCTGTTTTGTATGCCGCCGATGAGCGAAGTCATGGCGATGACCGATGCGATGCCGATGACAATGCCCAGGATGGTGAGCAGGCTGCGCCCCTTGTTGGCCTCGAGCGAGTGAAGTGCTTCCTGGATGAGATCGCGGGCGCTCATGCCACCACTCCTTTCGGCGGGTTGGCGGAGGCGGAAATCATGGGCAGGCTATCTACGGCGCTGCGCAGGGTCCGCGGTGTATGTGGAATATACGCGCCGTCGTGTATACGACCGTCGCGGATGGTCATGGCACGGTCGGCCTCGGCGGCAATGCCGGGGTCGTGTGTGATAAGCACGATGGTTTTGCCACGCTCCTGGAGCTTATGGAAGGTCTCCATCACAAGCGCTCCGGTTGCGGAGTCCAGGTTTCCCGTCGGCTCGTCAGCCAAAATGATGGGCGGATCGTTGACGAGGGCGCGTGCGATGGCGACACGCTGCATCTGGCCGCCCGAGAGCTCGGATATGCGGTGGTCCCAATGGTCGACGGGCAGCGTGACGGCCTGCAGCGCGTGCACGGCGCGCATTTCGCGCTGGCTACGGGGTACGTTGGTGTAGGCCAGCGGCAGCATGACGTTTTCGATAACCGACAGGCGCGGCAGCAGGTTGAAGCTCTGAAAGACAAAGCCAATGCTCAGGGCGCGAACTTCGGTGAGCTCGTCATCGTCAAGCTCGGCCACGTTGAGCCCTTGCAGGTAGTAGTCGCCCGTCGTCGGCTTATCCAGGCAGCCTAGGATGTTCATGAGCGTCGACTTGCCCGAGCCCGAGGGGCCGGTAATGGCGACGAACTCGCCGGGATCTACCGCTAGGCTCACGTTGTGCAAAATGTGGGCGCAACCCGCTTCGCTCTCAAAAATGCGGTGCACGTTGCGGATGTCGATGACGGGACGCATTACATACCCTCGTCGGCAGACATACTGTCCGAATCCGCGCTGTAGCCGCCGTCAGCCGTTGCGCCCGCTCCGGTGTCCATGACGAGGGTGTCACCGTCGCGCAGTTTGGTTGTGGGCACGCCAGGATTGATTTCGTTGCCCTGGTCGTCGCGCTTGATCTGTGTCTTGCCGACTACGGCTTCGTTGTCGTTTTGCGTCACGACGGTCACCTTCACGCGGCGCGTCTTCTTGCCTTCCGAATCGGTGGCCAGATTGACGTAATAGTGCTCGCCATCTTCGGTCATCAGCGCCATGGTCGGCACCATAACCACGTCGTCGAGCTTCTCGGTCACTACCGAGACCTCGGCAGTCATACCCGGCTTAAGGCGACTGTCGGGTGCTTCGATGAGGATGTCGACGTTAAAGGTCACGCTGCCGCCGCTACCGGAGCCGGAGTCAGAGTTTGCCACCGAGGCGATAGCCGTGACGGTGCCCTGGCTCACGATATCGGGAAACGCGGGATAGGTCACGTTGGCGCTTTGGCCCACGGCAATTTTGGCGATATCCTTTTCGCCCACCTGAACCGTCACCTTCATCTTGGACAGGTCGGCGATCTGCATGCACTGCTTGCCGCCGCTCGTATCGCTTTCGCCCATGATCATTCCGCCTGTTACCGTGGCGCCGACCTTGGCGTTGAGCTCCACGATGCTGCCCGAGCTCGGGGCCGTGACCGTACGGCTGGCGGCCTTGGCGTTCGCCTGATCGAGGTTTGCCTGGGCCGATGCGAGGCTGCGCTGCGCGGCCGATACAGCGTTCGTGTCCGCTGATGCGGCGGAGATGCCAGCCGCTGCGGAAGCTCCATCGACGTCCGTCGTTGGGGTGGCCTGCGCGGCAGCTGCGGCTTTCTGCGCGTTGGCGAGGTCTTCCTGAGCGGCTGCTACTGCACGCTGCGCCTCGGCAACGTTGCGATCGAGCTCGTCGTTTTTAATGGTCATGAGCACGTCGCCCTCGTTGACGGATTGGCCTGCCTGCACGTTGATCGAATCGACCGTGCCGTCGACAGAAGGGGAGACCACTGAGGACGAAATGGGTTTGAGCTGGCCTTTCGCCTCGACCGTTGTGGTAAACGTGCCCTCGGTCACCATGTCGGTCACAGGCCCGCTAGCGCCCTGCGGCTGCGCATTGATAACTAGGGTTGCGACAATGGCAATGAGCGCGATGGCACCCACGATGCCGGCGGCAATGCCGCGTCGAATCAGCTTTTTGCGTCGACGTTCGGCACGTTTTGCCTTGAGCTTGGCATATGCCTCTTCATCGGAAATCTCGGCCGTATCGTTCGTGCGTCCGCTCTCCTTGTCGGCATGTACGTCTGTGATCAGAGGAAGCGTTTCGGTGGCACCTTCGGGCGTGTGGTCGGTATCATCCGGGCCCGGGGTGATGTTGGGGACATTCGGCATAGCGTCTCCTTTATAGAAAGAACCTTGATAAGTATATGCGCCCGCCGGTTGGGGCAGGCGCATAGGACGGTATCTTTCGGAATTGTTAGATTGGTCGCAGCAGTTGCATGTTGTATGAATGCGCGCGTTGCACTACGAGTGGACAACCACGCACAGGCCGACTTTGATGCAGTCGTGCAGTGCCTTTGCATCGGCCAGGCGCAGATTGATACAGCCGTGGCTACCGCACCACTTGTAGGAGTTGGGATCGTCGAAACTCTTGTCGTTTTGCCACGTTGCATCGTGGAAGCCGACCATGTTTCCCTCAAACGGCATCCAATAGCTGACCGGGCTCTCGTATTTTGGCTTGCCGGTCTCAGGGTCCTTGGCACCGATGAGCTTGCTGGCGCCATTGTTGCTGTTGATCTGCCATACGCCCTCGGGGGTGGCGTCTTCTCCCGGCTTGCCGGAGATAAAGTTGGCCTCCCACACGATATTGCCGCTCTCGTCGTAGTAGCGCGCGTGCTGCTCGGACAGATCGACATCGACGTATGCCTTCCAGTCGGGCTCTCCCTTTGCAGTAAAGGTGTCGGCCTTCTGGGAGTACTTGATCTCGATTTCGCCGGTCTGCTTGTTGTTAATGGCGTCCTCGACCTGCTTGGCGAGCGAGCTGCTGTCGATGGACCAACCAAAGTCACCGCCTTCGACGGCACACTGCTTGCCATCGGCGCGCGTCCACCAGCGAGTGGAGCCCACGGTATTAAAGCCGTTGGCGAGCTCGGCTGCCCAGCTGCTGATCTGCGACGTATCGAGCGTGGGGTTGGCCGGATCGGCAAAGCTGATCCACTGCAATACGGAGCCGCCATCAACCTTGCCGGCATCTTCGCCGTTAAGCTTGAGGGTCACGTTGACGCCCAAGAAGTTATTGGCGGCATCGCATGCGGCCTGAATCTGATCATCGGTCAGCGTTCCATTGAGCGGCTCATAGGCATCGTTGCCGAGCTTGGAAAGATCTACGGTCTCGGCCAGCGAGGCAAGCTCGAGCTCGGCATACTTAATGACATGCTCGCGGTTGAGTTTTTCGTTGGAGCGCGCCTTCTCGACGGTAAACTTGCCGGCCTGCTCGTCATAGGAGCTATTGGCCTCGAACGCGCCCGAACGCCCCTCGTTAAACTCGTCGATGGCGGCGCCCAGATCCTTCTCAAACTGCTTTTGGTCAAAGGTGTCGGAGAGCATGGACAGGTCGACGTCTTGATCAAGATCGACTTCGTTGGAGCTAGCGGTTATTTTGGTCTTGCCGCTTAAGGATTCTACAAGGCGAACCGGCCATACAAAGGCTTCGTTGCGGCTGATAATCTCTTTTGCGGCAGCTTCGCCGTCGACAATGGGCTCATCGGACTCGGGCTGATAGGTCCAGCTAAAGTCATCGCCTGTCACGGTGAGCTTATAGTGCTTCCAAGCCGAGTTGACCTTGGTGGCGGCAGACGAAGCGTTGGAGAACGAGACATCGACGCCGGCGATAGTGGTGTTGGGGTAGGCTACCTGCGAAAACGCTACGACGCCTACGATATAGACAATGACGATAAGACCCAGGACGACAAAGAGCGTCGTCTTTTTGCCCGACTTATTGTTCCCGGTGGGTTTGCGCGCGGGGCCGCGATCGCCTCGACCGCGCGTGGGGGGCTGCTTGGGCGTATTGCCGTTTGCCTGGCGCTGCTGACGTTGCTGGCGCTGCTGGTTCGGGCGTTGCGAAGCGTTTGCCGCACCACGCTGCTGACCGTGGCTCGGCGCGATTGGACGCGGCGACTGAACGCCGCCGGTGTGCCTGCTCGGCTGCTGCGGATCGGGAATCAGTTGAGTTCGATCGTTTTGCGACATCGTGTGCATATCCTTCGAATTTCGCCTTGCGGCTCATCGTGTTTTTACTGGGCTTGCATTATAGCGATTACCTAGTTGATTGTGGTATGGAAACGGTGGCATTCAAAAGAGGTGGGACATTTGTCCCACCTTCGAGTCGTTCTTTGTCGCTATCCGCACACACCGCATTTTGCACAGGCCGAAAGTGCGGCCGGAGCCTGCGCGATGCCGCCCTTTGCCGTCTCGCGCAGCGTGGCCGGCAACGCGTGGCCCACCGAGAGCATCACGTGTGCCATCTGGTCAAACGGCACCAGGCTCTTAATGCCGGCGAGGGCGAGTTGTGCGGAGCTAAAGGCGGCTGCCACGCCGATGGCGTTGCGGTTTTGGCAGGGCACCTCCACGAGGCCACCGACGGGGTCACAAACGAGGCCCAGCAGATTACTCAGCGCGATGGAACTGGCGTCGAGCGCCTGCTCGGGTGTGCCGCCGAGCATCTGCACCAGCGCGGCGGCGGCCATGGCGGCCGCACTTCCGACCTCGGCCTGACAGCCGCCCTCGGCGCCGGCAACGCAGGCGCTCGTGGTGAGGTTGAGGCCGATGGCGGCGGCGCAATAAAGGGCATCCATGACCTGCTCGTCGTCCAGCTGCAAATGGTCTGCGAGCGCCAGCACGCAGCCGGGCACAACACCCGCGGATCCTGCCGTCGGAGCTGCGACGATCACGCCCATGGTGGCGGAGCGCTCGAGCACGGCCATGGCGCGGGCCACGGCGTCGGTCTGGACGGCGCCCATCAGGCTTATGCTCAGATCGTTTCGGCTGGTGGCATCGACAAGCTTTGCCTCGCCGCCGATGAGGCCGCCCACGGAGGGCTGCGGGTTGCCCAAGGGCTGTGGATTGGAAATGGGGGCTGTGGTCTCTTCGCGCATGACGTCGAGTACGCGGCGCATGGCGGCGATAGCGTGTGCCTCGCCGGTCAGACGTGCCTCGCGCACGGCCATGACGGCGCCGATGTTGAGCCCCAGTTCCTCGCACGCATCGAGCAGCTGCTCGCCGTCGTCGAAGATTTCCTTTGCCGAGACGCCGGGGGAGAGCGACGAGGCAGAACCGGGGAGCTCGATAAAGGTCGCGTAATCGACATTGTCGAGCTTGCGGAGCATGGGGACGACGGTGTCGTCGGGGGCGCCGTCGGTCTCAAAGACGGAGTAGGCCTGGCCGCCCACTTCGGTGCGGTAGGTGCGGCAGAAGGCGATGTTCACATGGGCGTAGGCGAGCAGGTTGGTGAGCGCTGCGAGCACGCCGGGGACGTCCTGGTGCGCCACGAAGAGCGTGGAATACATGCCCGAGATGTCGACGCCGACGCCGTTAATGCGGCTGATGCGCATCTTGCCGCCGCCCAAGCTCTCGCCGCGGACCTGCGCCGTGGCGCCCGTGGCGTCGACCATATCGATGTCGACGGTGTTGGGGTGGATGGAGGCGTCGTCGCCCTTGATGTCAAAGTGATATTCGAGGCCCTGCTCACGTGCGAGGTCAAAGGCCTGCTTGATATTCTCGTCATCGGTGTCGAGGCCCAGAATGCCCGCGACGAGAGCGCGGTCGGTGCCGTGGCCGCGGTAGGTGTGGGCGAAGGAGTTCCACAGGCCAAAGGTGACTTTGGTGATGCGGCCTTCCAGCAGGCTGGCGGCAACTTGTGCGCAGCGCAGGGCGCCGGCGGTGTGCGATGAGCTGGGGCCGACCATGACGGGGCCCAAGATCTCGAATGCCGAGGTCGTAGCTAGTGTTTGTGGCTTGCCTGCCATATGCGCTCCTGTTCTATCCCGTCGTCCCGAGGGGCGGGGCATAAGGTCGCCTGCTCGGACAGTCCTGACTCGCACGGAGAGCACATTAAGTGCTCTCCGGCTCGTGCGGAACTCGCGATCGACCTTATATATTTGTCCTCCCCGGGGCTCCTCGCACAACGGGACCTCAGTTGGGTTCTATCCCGGTTGCAGTTGCTTCGCTCCTGCACCACTTGGCTGGTGCGGCGTTTTGGCGTTGGAACGGTTCTTTTTCTGATATATGCTTGTTGCGGCTCTTCTTTTGGCCGCTTTTTTTGTTGTGTGAGGAGGTTGGCCCGTGGTTGATGGGGAGATTCGTTCTGAGCTGCTTGCTGCGGATTGGAATGGCGAATGGATGCGTCTGCAGGCCGCTCGGCATCGGGCTGATGATTCTTTTGAATGGGATAAGCGAGCTCGACATTTTCGACCTCTTGAGACTGCCCCTTATGCTCGGGATTTTATAAAGCTGTTGGCACTTGAGCCCGGCGAGTCGGTGCTTGATATGGGGTGTGGGGCTGGGTCGATTGCTATTCCGCTTGCTCAGGCTGGGCATCCTGTGATTGCAGCCGACTTCTCCCCCGCTATGTTGGGCACCCTTGATGCCGGCATTGAGTATTACGGGCTCGAGGGGCGCATAACGCCGCTTGAGCTTGCTTGGGATGATGATTGGGATTTGGTTGGACCGGTCGCGAAAGCGGTAGATGCTGCCTTTGCCAGTCGCTCTGTCACCACGACCAACCTAAAAGATGCGCTTGCAAAGCTTGATCGAACGGCTCGTCGGCGTTGTGCTGTCACGATGGTCGCTAACTCCAGCCCGCGCTATGATCTGCACCTGATGAACGCCATCGGTGCCTCGGTTACCTGCAGTAATGGCTTTGTGTATGCTTTTAATGTCCTCATTCAGATGGGTGCCCTGCCGCAGGTTACGTACTTTGAATCGCCTCGTCGCGATACCTTCGATAGCCTTGAAGCAGGCGTAGCGGATTTTTCCCGTATGCTCGAACATGGCAACGAGGATAAGATCGACCGCCTGCGCGATTACATCGCCCAGCACATGATCGAGAACCCCCATGCCGGTGAGCCGGGCTCCAAGGGTGTGCCGCAGGGACGCTACATGCTCGACCACATCCGCAAGGTCCGTTGGGCATTTATTGCATGGGAGCCAGTCTCTGCGCCCAGCTCATAGCTTGTTCGCAGCCCACGCCGCCCACTCACTCGGCATCCGCATTCTTTTTGAACTGGGCAAACGCGCCCCACACCGCGCCGTTCCTGCGCTATCGTGGGACAGCTCACGTAGATTAAGGCCCCGTCGCGGGGCGCCCCATACATAGAAAGCGAGAACCCATGGCACTGACAGGAGCCCAGGTCAAGCAGCTTCGCAGCATGGCCCATCACCTCAACCCCGCCATCATCATCGGTAAGTCCGATGTCAACGAGGGCACCGTCGAGCAGACGGTCGCCTACCTGGAGAAGCATGAGCTCGTTAAGTGCTCCGTGCTCGATGGCTCCAGTCTTTCCGCCCGCGAGGCCGCCGAAGAGCTCGCTGAGCGTTGCCACGCCGAGGTCGTCCAGGTCATCGGCCGCAAGTTCTCGCTGTATCGCGAGTCCTCGCGCAAGGACATCGAGAAGATCAAGCTCGTCTAAGAGTCAATGATCCGGCGAACCAACACATAGCAAGCTTACGGGTGCCCAAGTACTTCGGGCGCCCGTTTTTTATCGCTCGACCAGCACGCGATTGAGCCGCCCCTCCACCAAGCGCTCGTATAGACGCCGCGTCTCGGGCTCGGGCACGCCATTGACCTGCTCCCTCAGATGGTGCATATGCCCACTGTATAGCTCGACGATATCGCGCCTCCGCCCCGCCGCACTGTAGACACGCATGGCGCAGCGCACCATATCCTCACGCGCCGTTTCCTGTCGAAGACCCGACTCCGCCAGCCAAATCGCCGACTGCAGATCGTTTTCTTCTAGAGCGGCATTTGCTCCCTTAATCATGCAATCGATGTACTTTGACTGCATAATGCGTCGCATACGCAAAAAGTAGGTGGGATTACAGCCATTGGGAACATACAGCGGTCCGGCATAAAGCTGCTCAATCTTAAGGCACAGCTCAACTAAATGGGGCCCGCGCGCACCCGTGCGATTTCCCAAAACCTCGCGGCTTATCTGGTCAAACAGCCGTACATCGGTCTTGACGTAGTCGCCGTTGAGTCCGATGCATTCATTTTGGATGAGCACACACGACTTGCCATCCGGCGTCGGTCCCAAAGCCGACCGCAAGCGCGATATCGTCGAGTACAGGTTGTTGCGGGCGCTATTGAACTCGGCATGGGGCCACAACTCCATGGCCAGCGTCTCGCGGTCGACGAGCGCATCCATGCCCAGCGCAAGCCGCTCGGCAAGTGTCGCCGCCTTCTTGCGGCGCCACATTTTGTCCGTGATGGGAAACCCGTCGCGCTCGGCGCGGAACGCACCAAACATGCGAATCTCGATATGGTCGATGGTATCAACGGCTTCAACCTCGCCGGCCTGGAACAGGCGCTCGCCCTCCCCTTCCAGATCATCGCGCAGCGAGTACCGCGACAGCTCGCGCACGGGAAGCTTCTTGCGAATCCTGGTCGCCGGCTCGCCCAGACAATGCATGGCAAGGCGCGCAAAGAGCCGATACGATGGCTCCAGAATCCCCGCACGATTCATGGACATCCAGGCCGCAAGATCGCTGTCTCGGCCCGCACAGGCCAAATGCAGCGCCACCATCCAGGCCTCCGCTCCACCAACCTGCGTCTGGCTTATATCGAGTAGCTCCGCTTCCTCGCGCACCGAAACCATCGAGGTGTTACGCAGATACGCCGCGCGCTCCAACAGCAATGCGTTATCGCGCATGTACGCAATCGACTCCTCGGCAAGTTTGAGCACTTGGACCGCACGGAACTTTGCATTAACCGGCCGTCCCTCTGCCAGCGACTGCCAGCCTTCTAGCAACAGGCCAAACAGCTGAATCTGGTTGTCGCGCATGCGCACGGCAAAACGATCGAGCTCGTTGAATGCCGCGTCGTCGGTTACCGGCAAGCCGGAAAGGAGCCGCCGTGCCGCCAACACCATGCGCACCCAGATAGCCATCGCCTTGAGCCCACGTACGTCGAGCGCCTCCCGCACCACCGTCATCTCGTCGTCGCGCTCGTCGGTTCCCGCAAACGACCCGTCAAAAAGCTCCACCAGCATGCTGTCGGCCCGTATAACAATCCCCGCGATGTCGAGCTCGCAGTCGTAAGCCTTGCTCGTTTTGAGCTGCTGTAGAACGCCGCCGTCATCTCCCCGCTCGGTCAGGCAGCGCTTGACCTCGATATGCGCGGACAACATATCGAGTGCGGTATGGGATGTCTCGATTTCTGGCACGGTCAGGTTCGTAGGAAGCCCAAGCCCGTTGTCCCCATAGCAAACAGCCGTCAGTGTCTGGGCCACCCTCCATGAAACAGGGTCTATTTCGCAGGCCGCCCGTTCGCCCCCGCGCTCGATGACCGATGCCATATAGCGAGCGAGCTTTGTATTGGACACGCTGACCGCTGCCAGATATACGCCAAGCGCCTCGGCAGGCGTTGGCTCTGGAGCCGGATCCTCGGCATCGATCGTGCCCAGCGCTGCTCGGCAGATATCGGCCCCGTGCCCCGTCAGAGCCAGATCGACCCCATACTGCCCAGCAAGTTCAAGGACCGCATCACGTTCCAAAAAAGCGTCCGCCAGGCCCATCGCCGCATCGCATCGGCCCGCCTTAAGCAAAATCCGGGCCGCCCTCGGAACAAGTTCGGGGCGAACCTCGGCCACCAACTTACGCAAGCGCAAGCGTCCGTTATCCTCCGTGCCCAGACACGTAAAACTCCGCTCGGCGGGATCCAAGCCAAAGATCGGGTAGTCGCGTACGAAGTAGGACTGGTCGACCATCGATAGCCTCACCCCGCAAGCCTCGAGTTCTGCGATATTGCCCTCGCCCATCAAAATCATGAGACATGCCACGCAAAACAGTGCATTATTGTCGAGCGAAGCCAGGTCGACAAGTGCCGCGCCATATACGTTGACAATCTCGTTTTCGAGCAGACCGGCTACGTCGCCTTGGCCATACAGACCCGTCTGCAATGCCGAAACGAGCTCGGGCACGCCCTGCGTGAGCTGATAAAAGTCGAGCGATGTGCTGATCGAAAACGCCGATGCCCACGCCGAATACTCATAGGCATGCACCTTGAGCATCTGCGCATTGATCTTAACCGAATCGCCCAGCCCATGAATCAGTTGACGATTTGAAGGACGGCAGGAGATAAAGACCCCCACCCCCATAGCGCGCAGGCCGCGAATCCTGTCGATGAGGTCTTCGGTATCGTGCTGATCGAGGTTTGGCACATTATCAATCGCGATAAGGGAGTGCGGTTTGTCTTTGAGTTCTTCGGTAACCACCTCGAGCTGCATAAACACCTCGCGCCCAGTGGCGCGATCGGCCTCGATAATCCGCACGGGGCCTCGCGTCGGGTCGCATTTAACCTCATGGGTGTACTGCAGCAGCACCGAGGTCTTCCCAAACCCGTCGGGCGCATAAAGAACCACGATGCCGGCCTTTCGGCCCTTGGCGAGAAGCTCATTCATCAAGCGTTCGCGTCGCACCATATAGCCACCGCCCAGCGGCATCAGCTCGAGGTCGTCCATACTGCCCAAATCGTTTACCATGCCCGCTCCTCAACTCGACCGTATGGACACTGTAACCGCAAGACCATACAAGCCGCGCTATGAATAGAGCGACCTTGTGTTCTAGGTTGTCTTTTGGTACGCAAGCGGCAAGTTTTTGTACAGCGAGGGCCGATTGTTATTAATCCCCCGACTAATCGGTCTTTAAGCAGGTAAATGAGCTTGTCAGCTTGTCCCATCTAAGCGGCAGTGTAACGCAAATGAACAAGGTTCAGCTATGTCATTCAACTCGCCTAGCACCCGCTACCGTCTACGACCTTTTAGTGGCATTTTTGCATAGAATCTGGTATGGAATGAATCAAGCTGTTGGGCATCCGGCATTCGTCAAGCTTGCGGCAAGATTTTGGTCAAGCGGGCGGAGAGGGATAACAAAAAGGCCCCCGCAAAGCGGAGGCCTTAGGCAAGGCTATGTCGAGATGCAGGATTCGCGCTACTCGCAGAGCGAAAGGGCGGCCTCGTCGGCAACGACAACGCAGTTGGTGTGCAGCTGCAGGATCGAAGCCGGGCACGCGGGCGTAACCGGACCATAGCACATGTCATGCACGGCCTGAGCCTTGGCCTCGCCGTTGGCGACGACTAGGATCATGCGGGCATACATGATGGTCTGGGTACCCATGGTGTAGGCCTGACGGGGAACATCGTCGATGCTGTCGAACAGGCGGCTGTTGGCCTGAATGGTGCTCTCGGTGAGGTCGACGCAGTGCGTGCCCTTGGAGAAGTGGTCATCGGGCTCGTTGAAACCGATGTGGCCGTTGTTGCCAATGCCGAGCAGCTGCAGATCCGGGTAACCGGCGGCGGCGACGATCTTGTCGTACTCAGAGCAGGCAGCGGCGGCGTCGGGGTTGGAACCGTCGGGCACATGCGTGTTGTTCAGGTCGATGTTGATGTGATCGAAGAAGTTCTCACGCATGAAGTAGTGATAGCTCTGGGGATCGTCGTGCGAAAGGCCGCGATACTCGTCCAGGTTGTAGGTGCTGACCTCGGCAAAGTCGACGTCGCCCTTCTTGTACCAAGCAGCGAGCTGCTTGTAGGCACCGATCGGGGTGGAGCCGGTGGCAAGGCCCAGCACACAGTCGGGCTTGAGGATAACCTGCGCCGAGATAATATTGGCGGCCTTACGGCTCATATCCTCGTAGTCTTTAGCTTTAATGATCTTCATTACGCGTCCTTTCTCGTACAAGAGAGGCAAGGCTCCCCTTACAAGCACTTGCCCGCGGCCCGCGTCGGCCGCAACCAACGTGTGCGGCCACCAGGGCGAGGTCGCGTAATGTATGTGTCTCGTGTCTAGCCGCGTCGAGGCCCCTGCCCGTCCACGGTGACCCGAAGCCTTTTAGCTTCGGACAAATCCCATCTTGCCACGGAGGGCGTCCTCTTTCAAGGGCGCCCTCCGTAAACGTGTTTGAATTGTAGGCTAATGGCCACGTGCACTTGCTAGCGCTCGCGAGCAACGATGAGCTGGTCCATCTCTTCGACATGCACGCCAACGGAACCCTTGATGCTCGAGAACTCAACGGAGTTGCACACCAAGATGGGAACCGTCACATCGTAGCCCTCGGCAGCAATTGCCTCGCGATCGAACTCAATGAGCACATCGCCCTTATGGACGATGTCACCCACTTGCGCATGTACGGTAAAGTGCTTGCCCTCAAGCTGAACAGTGTCCAAACCAACGTGGATGAGCACGTCCAAGCCATCGACCGTGTTAAGCGCAACAGCGTGTCCCGTGGGAAAAATGGCCTCGACCTTGGCATCAGCCGGTGCAATCACACGCGTGCCGGTAGGCTGAATCGCCACGCCCTGGCCCAAAAGCCCGGTGGCAAATGTCTGGTCGTTTACCTCGGAAAGCGGAATGACGTCGCCCGAGATGGGAGCATCCAGCGTAAGGACTCGACCACGCATACCAAAAGACCTTAGGACTTTAGTGAACATGCTCCCCCTCGGACATACCAATCGACCAAAATAGCTTTAACAGTTTACCACTTGGCACTCGTTTTTGACCATTAGGGAAGTTCGCGCTTGACAACCTCGACGATGTCGTCGACAACGCGCTGGGTCAGCTCGTGCGTCTCGGCCTCGGCCATAACGCGGACCAGCGGCTCGGTACCGCTCGGACGCACCAGAATGCGGCCGCGGCCGTCAAGCTCCTTCTCGGCAGCAGCGACGGCATCCCAGATGGGCTGGCAATCGTCCAGACCAGCCTTGTTGTCGGAATGCACGTTGACAAGTACCTGCGGGTACTTCTTCATGATGCCGGCAAGATCGGTGAGGGTACGACCGGTGCGCTTGAGCACGGCCAGAAGCTGCAGAGCCGTCACCAGGCCGTCACCGGTGGTGTTGTGCTCCAGGAAGATGATATGGCCGGACTGCTCGCCGCCGATGACGGCGCCATCCGCGAGCATACGCTCCAGAACGTAGCGATCGCCCACGGCGGTCTGAACCATCTCGAAGCCCTGCTCCTTCATAGCGATGGAGAAGCCCAGGTTGCACATGACGGTCGAGACGATCTCGGAGTTGGCGAGCTTGCCGCGAGCGGCAAGGTCAGAACCGCAGATGGCCAGGATGTAGTCGCCATCGATCTCGTTGCCCTCGCTGTCCACGAACAGCACGCGATCGGCGTCGCCGTCGTGGGCCAGGCCGATGTCAGCATGGGTGCGCAGCACGAGCTCGCGCAGGGGCTCAAGGTGAGTGGAGCCGCACTCAACGTTAATGTCAGTGCCGCAGTAATCGGTGTTGATGGCATGGACCGTGGCGCCCAGGCGCTGCAGCGCGGCGGGCGTGGTCTGGCAAGAAGCGCCATGACCGCAGTCGACGGCAACGACTAGGCCATCGAGCCTCAGGCCATCAAGTGTATCGATGGCGTGGTCGACGTATGCCTTGCGAGCGTCCTTCATCTTGATAATGTGGCCCACGCCGGCGCCAGTCGGCAGCGTATCGGCAGCCATGGCTTCCTCGGACATGACCCAGGCGCTGATCTCTTCCTCGACAGCATCGGGAAGCTTCATACCCTTGCGGCTAAAGAACTTGATGCCGTTGAACTCCGGCGGATTGTGCGAAGCAGAGATGACGATGCCGCCGTCGAGCTCGTTCTGAACGGTGAGCAGCGCCACGGCGGGCGTGGGGATGACGCCGCAGCAGTGCGGACGGCCGCCCTCGGCCATGATGCCGGCAGTCAGAGCGCTCTCGAGCATGGTGCCCGAAAGACGCGTGTCGCGGCCGACGCAGATATCCGGACCAAGAAACTTGGTCGCCGCGCGGCCCAGGCGAAACGCGAGGTCGCACGAGAGGTCGGCATTGGCGACGCCACGGACGCCGTCGGTACCGAAGATGTTCTGGGGCATAGGATCGCTCCTTCCCTAGCAGGCGATATGCAACCGCCCACCCTAGTCGAAAAAGAAAAGCGGGACCCGCCGAGGAATCGGCAGGCCCCGCTTGTACATTGTATCTCGAAAGGAGATAAAACCTTAGCGCTTGGAGAACTGGGGAGCGCGGCGGGCCTTCTTGAGGCCGTACTTCTTGCGCTCGACCACGCGAGCATCGCGCGTAAGGAAACCGGCCTTCTTGAGGTCAGCACGGTAATCGCCAGCGTTCAGAAGAGCGCGAGCGATGCCCAGGCGCAGAGCGCCGGACTGACCGGAGATGCCGCCGCCATCGCACAGAGCGATAACGTCGAACTGACCGGCGGTGTCGGTCACCTTGAAGGGAGCAAGGGCGTTCTCAACGAGCTGATGACGGCCGAAATACTGCTCGGCGTCACGCTTGTTGATGGTCACCTTGCCGGTGCCGGGGACGAGACGGACGCGGGCGACGGCGTTCTTACGACGGCCGGTACCCTGGTAGACAACGGTGTTCTCAGCCATCTTTAAGCCTCCAGCTCAATCTTCGTGGGGTTCTGGGCAGCGTGCGGATGCTCGGCACCAGCGTAGACCTTAAGTTTGGTCATCTGGGCACGGCCGAGGGTGGTCTTGGGCAGCATACCGCGAACGGCGCGCTCGATGACCTTCTCCGGGTGCTTCTCCATAGCCTGGCGGAAGCTCTCAGCCTTGAGGCCGCCGTTGTAGCCGCTGTGGCGATAATAGGTCTTCGTGTCGGCCTTGTTACCGGTAAGCTGGACCTTATCGGCGTTGATGACGACAACGAAGTCGCCGCAGTCGCTGTTGGGCGTGAACTGGGGCTTGTTCTTACCGCGCAGGATCATTGCGATCTGGGTGGCAAGACGGCCCAGGACAGCACCATCGGCGTCGACGAGAACCCAGTTGCGCTGGACCTCGCCCTGCTTGGCGTAGTGAGTCGATTTCGAAATCACTTAGACTCCTCCATGTACAGTACGTGTTGTTACAGAGATTCACGGGGCTCTGCAAGTAACCCGTCCATATTACCCCGCTCGCCGTACGAGTCAACAGGTATTTTGGCTCCGACCAGAGTTTCTGCACATGTCATCCACGAGCCGTGATGTCGCAGCGTTGACGCTCGACAAACGCCTCGATATCTCCCAGCAAGCGCTTTGCCTCCTGACGGCCCTGGATATACAGGTCCAAAAGCTTTGCCGGATCGTGCTCGACATGGCCGACCTCGACCGGCTTTTGCGGAGCAATGACCAGCGCGCGGCCCTCGCGCTCATACTTCCACAGGTGCATGCGCTGGAGGTTATAGCGGTCGTGGCGCGTCTCGATAGCCTCGAGCAGATAGGGGTAGTCGACATAGCGGGCGCGCGCGGCAGGCATAAACTCGTAGGGCTTTTTCTCGTACGAGCGGTCCTGCGTGACAATGACAACCGCGCGATCGAAGCCCGCCTCCTCCAGCACGTGCTCGATGGGGACCGAATCGGCTACGCCGCCGTCGACGTATTTGTGCCCGTCGATCTCGACCGGCGGCGTCACCAGCGGCAGCGACGTCGAGGCACGCACGGCATCGAGGTCGAGCACGGCGCTTTTGACCGGCAGGTAGGCAGCGGTTCCAAACAGCATGTCCGTCGCGACGGCGTACATCTCGATAGGGCTGGCGTCGAACGTCTCGTTATCAAAGGGATCCAGGCGGTCCTGGATATCGTTGAAGATAAAGTCGTAACCCACGATGGAGCCCGTGGATGCGAAGGATGCGGCACCCATGTAGCGGTTGTCATTGCAGAAGGTCAGGTTGATGCGATTGACGCGACCGATCTGGTGCGACTTGTAGTTGACGCCGTTGAGCGCACCGGCCGAAACGCCGTACACCGCCGGAATTTCGACACCGGCCTCCATGAGAACGTCGAGCACGCCGGCGGTAAACTGCCCACGAAAACTGCCACCCTCCAAGACGAGCGCGACCTTGTCGGCGTTCTTTGCCTTATCTTCTGCAGTCATATTGACCTCCTGCGATTGCGTTTTGGCTTTCTTCTACCCAGTTTTGGAATGGAGGGCGCGCAGGTTTTTCGAGGCGGCAGGTGAAGCGGAAAGTGTGTCCCAGTTTGAGGCGGGATTACGGGATGCGCTTTCCGCTTGGACCGCCGTTGGGAAAGCGCGACCCGTTCTGAGCGCGGATTCCGGGATGAACTTTCCGCTTGAGGCGTCTTCCGGAAAATGAATCCCATTCCGAGCGTCGATTCCGGGATGCAGTTTCCGCTTGAAACGTCATCCGGAAACCGCATCCCAGTCTGAGCCGGAATTCTGGGATGGATTTTCCGCCTGGGGCGACGTTGATGCGGGGCATGGCAGGCTGCAGTCCGATCGGCATCGAATCTATATCCAGTCGAGGCTTTGCGCGGAGAATCCGCGTATTTGCTTCGCAAATCTGCACCGGCTTCGGCCGCCTGCCGGCGTCCTCGCCCGCGGGCTAAAAACGCTTACGCGTTTTCTTTACGCCCGCGCCCTGCACAGAGTTCGATTCTCCGCGGTATCTATATGTAATAAAAAAGCAGGTAGAGACGCTTCTCTACCTGCTTGTAACTATTGGTGGAGGCGCGGAGAATCGAACTCCGGTCCACGAAAGCCCCCTGATTGGCATCTCCAAGCTCAGTCGCTGGTTTAGTCTCGGACGCTTTGCGCGCAGCGACACGCTCGCAGCATCCCAACCGGTTCGATCTTAGCCTGCGCCATTACGTGCGCAGGAGCATTCCCCTAACATGACGTCGCACCGGTGTCGGGGAAATCACCGGGTTGACGCGCCGCTATAAATTAAGCAGCGAGAGCCATAGGCTCAAAAGAAGAGTTGTTGTCAATTCAATTTGACGGTACCCCTGTTTAACGAGGCGAGGAGACCTCGGCTTGCTTCCTCTCTCAGAGCTATCGTGTCGAAACCAGTCGCCCCCGAATGTTGGGAAAGTCTGGATGGTATCGGGCCTGCAAACACCCGATAACCGTCGACTTTTCAAGGAACATACGGGGCGAGCCCCGCTTGTGGAGTGTTATCTTACCACGTTCTGAAAGCGGACAGCTGTTCTATGCACGAGCTGTGAAGACCCCAATGTGCGCCGCACTTCGCACTTTTGCCACCGATCGCGTCACGTATATTTTCGCCAAGAAAAATTGACCCGTCGAAAGGACCGTTATGGATACCAAGCAGCAACTCGTCAATGCCCTCGCAGGCCTGGGCTCAACCATTACCGAAGCTATGGATGTCATCGAGGGCTTTGTCCCCTGCGGACATCCCGCCCTCACGGTATCGAACGCACTCGTCGCGCTGGACGTTGACGATGATGCAGCTCTCACTCAGCAGCTTGAGACCGTCGAGGGCTTTATCGACCACGTGAGTGAGAACCGCGGCGTGGCCGCCTACCACGGTATCGAGGTCGAGCTCGCGGGTCCCAAGGCCGATCTGTTCGCAGCAATCCGCGAGGTAGGCGCCCTTATGCAGACCGCAGGCGTCAAGAACACCCAGGTCAACGAGTGGGTCTACCGCAGTCTGGCCGCACTCGACAGCTCCGACGAAAAGGCAGCCGAGCAGCTTGCAGAAAGCCCCGCCATCAAAGCTGCACTTGTCTAAAAAGGCCTGCGCCCGGACGACGCCGAT
>CAJJZM010000029.1:0-19251 GCA_905197595.1 uncultured Collinsella sp. | reverse complement strand
TCTCCGGCGAGTCCGGCGCGGTGACCACCGGCCTGGTCGAGACCCTCATGCTCGATCCCGAGTACGCCGAGCTCAAGGAGCTCATCGGCCTGGACAAGACGAGCTCCGTGCTCTGCTTCTCCACGGAAGGCGACACGGACCCGGATCAGTACCGTCGCATCGTCTGGGAGGGCGAGTATCCGACCTGCTAGCAGACTGACCTGTCCGGAGGCAGCCGGAGGACTTTACTCCCTGCTCGGACAGTCCTGCTCGCACGGAGAGCACATTAAGTGCTCTCCGGCTCGTGCGGAACTCGCGACGGAGCAAAGTCCTCCGTTCGCCTCCTATGGTTACTTGCTTGTGGGGTACTCGACCTCACGCTGCTTGGCACAAGTGATCTATCTGAAATATCTACCTGTAGGTAAACCCTTGTAGAAAGGTTGACTGTTATGACTAAAGAACTCGATTTCGACGCTATCAAGGCTGCTGCTGAGTCCCATCGTGCTGATATGACTCGCTTCCTGCGCGCTATGATCTCCCACCCCTCTGAGTCTTGCGAGGAGGGCGAGGTTGTCGCTTGCATCAAGGCCGAGATGGAGAGCCTTGGCTATGACGAGGTCAAGGTCGACAGCCTGGGCAACGTTATGGGCTTTATGGGCGAGGGCGACAAGATCATTGCCATCGACTCTCACATCGACACCGTCGGCATCGGCAACATCGAGAACTGGGATGCCGATCCCTATGAGGGCTACGAGACCGACGAGATCATTTACGGCCGCGGCGGCTCCGACCAGGAGGGTGGCATGGCTTCTGCTACCTACGCTGCCAAGATGATGAAGGACATGGGCCTCATCCCCGAGGGCTACAAGATCATGGTCGTCGGCACCGTCCAGGAAGAGGACTGCGACGGCATGTGCTGGCAGTACATCTACAACAAGGACGGCATTAAGCCCGAGTTCGTCATTTCCACCGAGCCCACCGACGGCGGCATCTATCGTGGTCACCGCGGCCGCATGGAGATCCGCGTCGACGTTCACGGCACCTCCTGCCACGGCTCCGCTCCCGACCGCGGCGACAACGCCATCTACAAGATGGCCGACATCATCGCCGACGTCCGCGCCCTCAACAACAACGGCTGCGACGAGTCGACCGACATCAAGGGTCTCGTCAAGATGCTCGACCCCAAGTACAACCCCGAGCACTTCGAGGACGCACGCTTCCTGGGCCGTGGCACCTGCACCGTCAGCCAGATCTTCTACACCAGCCCCAGCCGTTGCGCTGTCGCTGACTCCTGCGCCATCTCCATCGACCGTCGCATGACCGCCGGTGAGACCTGGGAGTCCTGCCTGGACGAGATCCGTAACCTGCCGGCCGCCAAGAAGTACGGCGACGACGTGAAGGTCTCCATGTACATGTACGACCGTCCGTCCTGGACCGGCGAGGTCTACGAGACCGAGGCTTACTTCCCCACGTGGATCAACAAGGAGACCGCTCCGCACGTCAAGGCCCTCGTCGACGCCCACAAGGCCATGTTCGGTGACGAGCGCATCGGCTGCGAGCCCAGCATGGACAAGCGCACCGGTCGTCCGCTGTGCGACAAGTGGACCTTCTCCACGAACTGCGTCTCCATCCAGGGCCGCTATGGCATCCCCTGCGTCGGCTTCGGCCCGGGTGCCGAGTCTCAGGCTCACGCCCCCAACGAGGTCACCTACAAGGACGACCTGGTCACCGCTGCCGCCATGTATGTGGCTGCCCTGAACCTCTACGATCCGAGCCAGGCCGATGGCGACGCCACCGTGTTCCGCGCCGGTCTGACCAACAACAAGATCGATTAGTCCCATTCCTCGATCTTGTTGAGCCGGGGACATCTCGTGTCCCCGGCACCCCCTGTTGACTTGGGGCCCGTGGTCGTTATCTCCCATGCTTCCTCAACGGTAGCGGGTCCTCGTCATAGTGCTCTGCATGTTCTAGCCACACGCGCATGCCGGAGCGCATCTACTCATTGCGATCGTTTCATCTTTGGAAAGGATATTTACATGGACGCCAAGTTTACCGAGCTCGTCGAGCAGCTGAACGGCCTCGATTTTAAGGGCATGTACGGCAGCGACTTCCTGCACACCTGGGACAAGACCACCGATGAGCTCAAGGCTCTCTACATCGTCGCCGACGCTCTCCGCGAGCTGCGCGAGAACAACGTCTCTTCCAAGATCTTCGATTCGGGTCTGGCTGTCTCGCTGTTCCGTGACAACTCCACCCGTACGCGCTTCTCCTTCTCTAAGGCAGCCAACCTGCTCGGCCTTGAGCTGCAGGACCTGGACGAGAAGAAGTCCCAGATCGCTCACGGCGAGACCGTCCGCGAGACCGCTACCATGATCTCCTTCATGGCCGACGTCATCGGCATCCGCGACGACATGTACATCGGCAAGGGCGACGCCTACATGGCCGAGGTCTCCGAGTCTGTCCAGCAGGCCTACGAGGACGGCGTTCTGGATCACCGTCCCACGCTCATCTCCCTGCAGTCCGATTCCGACCACCCCACGCAGTCCTCTGCCGACATGCTCTACCTCATCAACGAGTTTGGCGGCCTTGAGAACCTCAAGGGCAAGAAGGTTGCCGTCACCTGGGCCTATTCGCCTTCTTACGGCAAGCCGCTGTCCTGCCCGCAGTCGCTGATCAGCCTGCTGCCCCGTTTTGGCATGGACGTCACCCTGGCCCACCCCGAGGGCTACGACCTCATGCCCGAGGTCGTCGAGCGCGCCAAGGGCTATGCCGCCGAGTCCGGCACCACCTTTAAGCAGGTCAACACCATGGCCGAGGCCTTCGAGGGCGCCGACATCGTGATCCCCAAGAGCTGGGCTCCGTTTGCCGCCATGGAGAAGCGTACCAACCTGTACGCCGAGGGCGACGACGCCGGCATCGCAGCACTCGAGAAGGAGCTGCTCGCCCAGAACGCCACCCATCAGGACTGGTGCTCCACGACCGAGCTCATGGAGAAGACCGCCAACGGCCAGGACACCATCTTTATGCATCCGCTGCCCGCCGACATCTCCGGTGTCTCCTGCGAGCACGGCGAGGTCAACGCCGACGTCTTCGACATGCACCGCGTGGGTATGTACAAGGAGGCCAGCTACAAGCCGTACGCCATCGCAGCCATGATGTTCCTGCAGAAGGTTGCCGATCCCGCCGCTACCCTTAAGGCCCTCGACGAGCGCAACACCGCCCGTTGGTTCCAGGCCTAAAGCCGGGTTGAGGTAAGCCATATAAGGGGGCGCTCTGCCAACCGGCGGGGTGCCCCCTTTTTTGCATCGCGGGCGTGCAGGATAAGCGCTTTCGATGCAGGTGTCCCGCGGCGCGAGTTATGGGTACGATGGTTTCAGGGGAGGTATCGCCATGAAACTTGGTTGCGTCATTATGGCTTCGGGCGAGGGCAAGCGGTTTGGTTCTAACAAGATGCTCGCCGATATCTATGGCGAGCCGCTGATTGCCCGGACCATTGATTCGGTTCCCCGGGGCTTTGACGTTGTGGTTTCGACGCGTTGGCCCGAGGTCGCTCAGATTTGTGATGACAAGCATTGCCCGTGCGTGCTGCACGATGGCGAGCTGCGCAGCGAAAGCGTCCGTGCGGGCCTTTCGTGGGGGGCGAGCCGCGGCTGGAAGGGTTGCCTCTTTTTGCCGGGCGACCAGCCGCTCGTGAGTTCGGATTCTTTTGAGGCCATGGTTCGCGCGTTTGATGAGCGTGGCCGCAAGTATCCGGTGCGTCTTGCGTGCAACGGTGAGCCTTCGAGCCCGGTGCTCTTTCCGGCGGAACTGTTCGATGCACTTATGTGTCTTGAGGGCAAGGACGGTGGCGGCTCGATCCTCAAGGACCGTATCGACGTGGTGCTGGTTGATGCGCGTGCTTACGAACTGTGGGACGTCGATACCGTCAAGGGACAGCGACGCATAACGGAGCATATCGCCGCCTGCTCGTATTTTGATCGCGTGGCCAACTGCATCAATCAATAAGGAGCAATTATGATCATCATCAAAAACGGCGCGCTCGTGACGCCCCAGGGGCTTCGCCGCGCCGATCTTGCCATGGATGGCGATAAGATCGTGCGGATTGCCGCGGCGATTGAGCCGGCCGAGGGCGATACCGTCGAGGATGCTGCGGGCTGCTGGGTGTTCCCGGGCTTTATCGACGGCCACACGCACATGCAGTGCTGGACCGGCATGGATTGGACGGCCGATAGCTTTGAGACCGGTACGCGTGCGGCTGCCTGCGGCGGTACGACGACCATCGTGGACTACGCGACGGCCGATCGCGGCGTGACCATGCCCGATGCCTTGGCCGAGTGGCATCGCCGCGCCGACGGAACCTGCACGGCCAACTACGCCTTTCATATGGCACTCGCCGAGTGGAACGAGCGCAACCGCGCCGACCTCTCGGCCATGCGCGAGGCGGGCGTATCGTCGTTCAAGACCTACTTTGCCTACGATCATCTGCGCCTGGACGATGCCGAGACGCTCGAGGTGCTGGAGGAACTCAAGCGTATTGGCGGCATACTGTGCGTGCATTGCGAGAACGGTACGCTGGTGAATGAGCTGCAGAAGCGCGTGTTTGAGCAGGGTATCCACGGGCCCGAGGGCCATGCGCTCAGCCGTCCGGATGTGTGCGAGGCCGAGGCCGTGAGCCGTCTGCTGTATCTGGCACACCTGGCCGGCGACGCACCGGTCAACGTGGTACACCTTTCGACCAAGTTGGGGCTCGAGGCCATTCGCGCTGCCAAAGCGCGCGGGCAGAAGAACATCTATGTCGAGACCTGTCCTCAATATCTGATGCTCGACGATACGCGCTACTTGGAGCAGGGCGAGGACGGCTTTGCGGGCGCCAAGTATGTGATGAGCCCGCCGCTGCGCCATGCCGGCGACCGTGCGGCACTGCGCGAGGCGCTTGTGGCCGGCGAGATCGATACGATTGCGACCGACCACTGCAGCTTTAACCTGCACGGGCAAAAGGACCGCGGGCGCGATGACTTCCGCGCGATTCCCAACGGCGGGCCCGGTGTGGAGCATCGCCCCGTCGCGATCGCTACGAGTTTTGAGGGACAGCTGGGCCCCGAGGATCTGTGCCGCTTGATGAGCGAGAACCCGGCGCGCGTCTTTGGCATGTATCCGCGCAAGGGCTGTCTTGCCGAGGGCTCCGATGCCGACGTGTGCGTGTGGGATCCCAAGGCGCGCTGGACGATTAGCGCCGCGACGCAGCATCAGGCTGTGGACTATACGCCGCTCGAGGGCTTTGAGGCGCACGGCCGCGCCAAGGCCGTGTTTGTGAACGGCGTGCTGGCTGCGCGCGACGGCGAGCCCACCGGAGCCCAACCCGGCCGCTACGTGCCCCGCTAACGGGAAGACCGCCGGGGTAGCTAATTTGGGAGATGATTTTTTGGGACGGGGTAGCAAAAAGAGCCCCGTCCCAAATTTGCTACCCCTGGAGGCTGGTGGCGATGAGGGGGCGGCCGAGGGCTGCCTCGAAGCAATCTGCCATCGTTGGATCGGCAAGCGTGTCGACTTGGTTGAGCATGATGCGGGCATTGTCGAGGTTCAGCATCTGCAGCTCGGCATTGAGCACCATGGCGACGCGCTCTGGGGTGGCAGCGTCGGTGGGCTCGCAGCCGCAGCGCTCGCAGAAGAGCTCGGGGCGGTGGACAACCTTGGCGACGGGCTTGCCCAGCCCTGAGGCGCCGACGACCCAGACAACGTTTGCCGTGGCGGCGGGAATTACCGGCTCCCAGGCGGCATGCGCCTTGAGCGGGAGTCGCTTGCTGCCATCTGCCTCGGCCAACACATAGTCAAAGCGCTGCGCCAGCTGGTCGAGCGGCTCAGCGGGGGCGGAGAGCTTGCCTGTCTCCGGGTCCAAGACGCCTGCCTGGCAGATGCTTCCGCGCACAAGGCCCGCGCAGGCCTCGCAGGTGCAGCCGGGGGCGTGTAAGGCACCTGGCTTCCAAGGTGCGGCGTCCAGGCGACGATTCGACCCGTCCCATGGCACGCCGGCAACGGGAAGCATATGCGTGGTGGTACAGAGGAGCACGCGGCCGCCAGCGCGCATGAGCTCAAGACCCAGCGTCTTGAGCAAGGTCGACTTGCCGCCGCTGCCGATAATCGCGGTAATGCCCGGCTCGATCCTGAGCGCCGAGGCAAGATTGCCGCTAACCGTTTCCATCTGTTCACCGCCGTATAATACTGTGATAATAAATAATCATCAGAGTAGCGGTCGAACCGCTTTTGCTCTGCTCAAACCGTAGCACAGGGAGGTGCCCCGGGAATGCTCGTTTATGTTCGCGGCGCCGGCGATATCGCCACGGGTGTCGCTGCCCGTTTGGTGCGCGCCGGCGTGTCGGTTGTCATGGCCGATATCGCGGTTCCCACGTGCATCCGCCGCACAATCAGTTTTTGCGAGGCCATTCGCCTGGGCGAGGTCCAGGTCGAGGGCATTCGCGCTCGCTTGGCACAGACGCCGGCTGAGGCGCTTGCGATTGCCGAGGCTGGAGACGTCGCCGTTGTGGTAGACCCCCAGGCCAAGATGATCGGCGAGCTGAAACCCGCGGCTGTGGTCGACGCGATTTTGGCTAAGCGCAACTTGGGCACCACGCGCGACATGGCGCCCGCCGTCATCGCCGTGGGGCCGGGCTTTACCGCGCCGGTTGACTGCGACGCCGTGGTCGAGACCATGCGCGGGCATTTTCTCGGCCGTGTCATTACCCAAGGTTCGCCCCAGCCTAACACGGGCGTGCCGGGCATTATCGCCGGCTATGGCAAGGAACGTGTTATCCACAGCCCCGCCGCCGGCGTGTTTCGGTCCGACCGCGCAATCGGCGACATCGTGAGCGCCGGAGACGTGATTGGCTACGCGGGCGATACGCCCATGTGCACGCAGATCGATGGCTGTCTGCGCGGGCTTTTGGCGAACGGCGTGCAGGTGACTGAGGGCTTTAAATGCGCCGATGTCGATCCGCGCGGCGACGCCAGCTACATCAACTATATTTCGGACAAGGCGACATCGGTCGGCGGCGGCGTGCTCGAGGCACTCGCTATGCTCACCGATGTCTTTAGAGGATAGAAGGCGGCAATGGAAAAGCTCGATGTTGTGAATGCGGCGCTTGCCGCCCTGCGTGCTGGCGAGACGTGCGAGCTCGTGGTCGTGGCCGGTACGGCGGGGTCATCACCACGCGGCGTGGGCGCCTGGATGGCCGTCTTTGCCGATGGCAGCCAAGCGGGCACCATCGGCGGCGGCAAGATTGAGCTTTTTGCGCTGGACGAGGCGCGCGAGCTGCTGGCCGCAGGGCAATCGCGTCTGGTCCGCTACACCATGGGCGGCGAGAACTCCGATACCGGCATGATCTGCGGCGGGGCCATCTGCCTGTGCTACCTGCATCTGGACTCGACCCAGGCACCGTTGTTCCAGTCGGTTGCCGACGTCTTGGCCTATCGGCGCATCGGCGACTTCGTCATCGACTTTGAGCCGTTTATCGCGAGCGCGCTCGAGGGCGATGTGGTTGAGTACCATGGCGAGACATCGCGCCATACCATTGCCGGCTGCCCCGAGCTTTCGCTGGTGGAGGAGGGGAGTAAGGTCACCTACACCAACGCCGCCTCCGAGATTCCCCCGGCGCACATCGAGACGCTCTGCCCCGAGGGCCTGACCTATATCTTTGGCTGCGGCCACGTGGGCGCTGCGACGGCGCGGGTGCTCACGGCGGCGGGCTTTGCCGTCGTGGCTTGCGACGACCGCCCCGGCACGCTGACCCCCGAATGGGTGCCCGGCGTCTACGACCGTCGTCTGGTCGATTATAAGAACCTGAGCGAGCTGTGCCCCATCGGCCCGCGCGACTTGGTGGTCGTCGCCACGGCGGGTCACAAGTCCGATATCGACGTGGTGATTCAGGCCATGCGCGCTAAACCCGCCTATCTGGGCTGCCTGGGCTCGCGCCGCAAGACCGCCTTTGTGCGCGCCCGCCTGGAGCAGGAGGGCTTCACGCAGGGCCAGATCGACGAGCTGCACCTGCCGATCGGTGTCGCCATCGAGGCCGAGGACCCCGAGGAGATCGCCATCTCCATCGCCGCCGAGATGATCCACCTGCGTCGCACCAAACTCGTCCCCCGCAAGCGCTAGTCGCATCCCAAATGAGCTGCCCCAGCCCTCTGCCGCATGCGGGTCAAAATGCTACCTGTGCCATATGCCCTATAATGTCCGACCGTTGAGCGGCATGGGGCCGCTGCCTAGGGTATGGGAGGCGCAAATGGCAGAGTCGGCAGCAGGGGATGCCCTGTTCGAGCGTACGGGAAAAGTTTCGTTTGTGCAGGTATTACCCCATGCACTGCAGCATGTGCTGGCGGCATTCGCGGGTATCGTCACGCCCGCCATCATTATCGCGTCGGTCTGTGGCTTTACCCCTCAAGAGGAAGCCGCTGTCATCCAGGCGTCGCTCGTCCTCTCGGCGATTGACATTTTCCTTCAACAGTTTCCCATAAAAGGTGTCGTCGGTTCGGGCCTGCCCATTGTGATGGGTGCGAGCTTTACCTTCGTGCCGGCGCTCAAGGCAGTCGGTCTTGAGCTTGGTTTTGAGGCCGTACTGGGCGCCCAGGTAATCGGCGGCGCGCTCGTCGCACTCTTCGGCCTACTGTTTAGGCGCGTGAGTTTTCTGTTTCCGGCCCCGGTGCTTGGCACCGTCATCTTTGTCATTGGCCTGTCGCTATGCCCAGTGGCAGTTGCCTCCATGGCGGGCGGGGAGGGCACGGCCGATTTTGGCAGTGTCACCAACTGGGCCGTCGCACTTGTGACGTTCGTCGTCACCTTTATGGCTGGCAACTACGGCAAGGGCGCGCTTAGGCTGGGCAGCATCCTGGCTGGTATCTGCGCGGGCTTTGTTTTGGCTGCGGTGTTGGGCATGGTCGATTTCTCGGCCATCGCGACCGCCAGCTGGTTCGCCCCGCCGGCCCTGGGCGCCCATCGCCTGGTGTTCGACCCGGCCGCGTGCGCCGTTGTGGGCGTTGTCGCCATTGTCAACGCAGTACAGGTCATGGGCGAGTTTGCCGCCGTGTCGTCCGCTGCGCTCGATACCCCTGCGACCGATAGCCAGATCTCGGGTGGCCTGATCGCCAACGGCCTGGTCGGTATGCTGTCAGGCTTTTTTGGCGGCGTCCCCACGGCAACCTTTGGCCAGAATGTGGGCATTATCGCCGAGAACAAGGTCGTCAACCGCATGGTCTTTACGCTTGCGGCTGCCATCCTGCTCATCGCGGGCCTACTGCCCAAGTGTGCGGCGGTGCTCACGTCTATTCCGCAGCCGGTCATCGGTGGCGCCACGATTGGCGTGTTCGCGACCATCGGTATGAACGGTGTGGTCATGTTTGCCCGCCACGGCCTGTCTCAGCGCGATACCACGCTCATGGGTCTCTCTATCGCCTTTGGCACGGGCATTGAGCGCACGGCCGGCGCGCTTGCCGGCGCTGGATTCCCCGCATGGGTCGGCACCGTTTTTGGCGGATCCTCCATTGCCGTCGCCGCGCTCGTTGCTGTGATCCTCAACCTGGTCCTCCCGCGCCAAAAATAACGCCCCATATATGAGTTGCGGTGGAATAGGGACTGTTTAAGCCTTTTAAGCCATCAAACAGTCCCTATCTCACCGCAACTGCTGTTTTCCTCCGTGCCCTAGGGATCAATTTGTGCGGGGGAGTTGTGGAGTTGTGCAGGCAGACGAGGTTTTTCTGGAAATACGCACCCAATGCGCGTATAGTACCGATTGTTTTGTCGGCTCCTGCTGCGTCGAGTCCAAACCGCGAAATGCCATGAGCGGCGCGGATGCAGCCAGGAGGCACGAGGACAACCCATCGTGGCCACGCCCCGTGCTTAAAACCCCAAGAAGGAGTGAACAATGGCAGAAGAGAAGTATGTGCCGCGTCTGAAGACCAAGTACAACAACGAGGTCAAGCAGCAGCTTCAGGACAAGTTCCAGTACGAGAACGTCATGATGATTCCCAAGTTTGAGAAGATCGTCGTGAACATGGGTGTCGGCGAGGCCGCTACCGATTCCAAGGCCATCGACGGTGCCGTGCGCGACCTGCGCGCCATCACCGGCCAGCAGCCGATGATCACCCGTGCCCGCAAGTCCATCGCTACCTTCCGCCTGCGCGCTGGTATGCCGATCGGCTGCAAGGTTACCCTGCGTGGCGACCGTATGTGGGAGTTCTTCGATCGTCTGACCTCCGTCGCGATTCCCCGTATCCGCGACTTCCGCGGCATCTCCGCCAAGAGCTTCGACGGCCGTGGTAACTTCTCCATGGGCGTCACCGAGCAGCTCATCTTCCCCGAGATCGACTTCGACTCCGTCGATCACCAGCGTGGTATGGACATCACTTTCGTGACCACCGCCAATACCGATGAGGAGGCCAAGGCCCTTCTGGACGCCTTCGGTTTCCCGTTCAAGAAATAGGTTCACCTGCCCTATGAGCGCCGTTCCCAGAAGGGGGCGGCGCTTGGGGCGAACAATACTCTATGTGAGGAGGATATAAGTGGCTAAGACATCGATGATCGTCAAGTGCAATCGCAAGCAGAAGTTCTCTACTCGTGAGTACACGCGCTGCCAGCGCTGCGGCCGTCCGCACTCTGTGTACCGCAAGTTCGGCCTGTGCCGTGTCTGCTTCCGCGAGCTTGCACTCAAGGGCGAGCTTCCCGGCGTTAAGAAGGCCAGCTGGTAAGTCACTACCAGCGTTTCAAGCATCCGTTTGGAACAGGGAAAACGCGCTAGTTAGGCTTTGCCGTTAAGGGCGGCGAAGAACCAAGAGCACGTGTTCATCAAGAACGAAGGAGAATCTGTATGAACCTTACAGACCCGATCGCAGATATGCTTACGCGCATCCGTAACGCTAACTCTGTGAACAAGGCCACGGTCTCCATGCCGAGCAGCAAGAAGCTCGTCGAGATCGCTCGTGTTCTGCACGAGGAGGGCTACATCGAGGGCTACGATGTCGAGGACACCGTTCCCCAGAAGACTCTGCACATCACGCTTAAGTATGGTCCCAAGAAGGCTAAGGTCATCAACGGCATCCGCCGCATTTCCAAGCCGGGCCTGCGTAAGTACACCGGCGTTGCCGACATGCCCCGCGTCCGCGGTGGCCTTGGTACCGCCATTATTTCCACCAGCCATGGCGTTATGACCGACCGCGATGCTCGCAAGCACAACGTCGGCGGCGAAATCATCGCTTACGTCTGGTAATTCGCTCGGTAGGTAGAAGGAAAGGAGATCACCGTGTCTCGTATCGGTAATAAGCCTGTCCAGATTCCCGCCGGAGTCGAAGTGGCAGTCAACGGCAACAACGTTGTCGTCAAGGGCCCCAAGGGCCAGCTCGAGCTCGATGTCTTTGAGAAGCTCGCTATCAACATCGAGGACAACGTCCTCACCGTTTCCCGTCCCGACGACGAGCGTGAGACCCGTGCCCGCCACGGCCTCACCCGTGCCCTCATCCACAACATGGTTGTTGGCGTTTCCGAGGGCTTCGAGAAGAAGCTCGAGCTCGCCGGCGTCGGTTACCGCGTGCAGCAGAAGGGCAAGAACCTCGAGTTCTCCCTGGGCTTCTCGCACCCCGTGATCGTCGAGGCTCCCGAGGGCATCACCTTCGAGGTTCCCGACAACACCCACGTGAACGTCAAGGGTATCAACAAGCAGCAGGTCGGTCAGATCGCCGCTGAGATCCGCGGCCATCGTCCTCCCGAGCCTTACAAGGGCAAGGGTATCCACTACGTTGGCGAGCACATCCGCCGCAAGCTGGGTAAGGCCGCCAAGTAGTCGTAACCGACTCACTCGCATAAGACCAGCACCCCGTCAGGTGCTGGCAAGATCAACCTTTTTAGGAGTTTACGTATGAACAAGCATAAGGCGAAGCTGGAAGGCCTCAAGCGTCGTCAGCGTCGTGTTCGCGGCAAGGTCTCGGGTACCTCCGAGCGTCCGCGTCTTCGCGTGACCCGTACTAACGCCAACATCTATGCCCAGATCATCGACGACAGCAAGGGCTCCAGCCTGACGCTCGTCTCTGCCTCGACCCTCGAGGCCGAGTTCAAGGGCACCCACACCTCGAACAAGGAGGCTGCGGAGAAGGTCGGTCAGCTCGTTGGCAAGCGTGCCATCGAGGCCGGCATCACCAAGGTCGCCTTCGATCGCGGTGGCCGTATCTACCATGGCCGCGTCAAGGCCCTCGCCGACGGTGCTCGTGCCGCCGGTCTCGAGTTCTAGGAGGTATGTAGCACATGGCTCGTAATCAGAAGCAGCAGCGCGAGGCCTCCGAGTTCGAGGAGCGCGTCGTTTACATCAACCGCGTGTCGAAGACCGTCAAGGGTGGTCGTCGCATGAGCCTCGTCGCTCTCGTCGTCGTTGGCGACGGCAAGGGTAACGTCGGCGTTGGCATGGGCAAGTCCGCTGAGGTGCCCCTGGCCATCTCCAAGGCGTCTCTCGATGCCAAGAAGAACATGTTCCACGTGCCGGTGACCGAGCAGGGCACCATCCCGCACGAGGTTCTCGGCCACTTTGGTGCCGGCCGCATCATCATCAAGCCCGCTGTCGAGGGTACCGGCGTTATCGCCGGCGGCGCTGTGCGTCCCCTCTTTGAGCTTGCTGGCATCAAGAACGTCCTGTCCAAGTCCCTCGGTACCGACAACGGCCTCAACATCATCAAGGCTGCCGTCGAGGGCCTCAAGGAGCTCTCCAGCCCTGAGGACGTCGCGGCTCGCCGTGGCCTGACGGTCTCCGAGATGTTCGTCGGTAAGGAGAACTAAGCATGGCTGACACCATCAAGATCAAGCAGGTCCGCAGCACCAACGGTTGCAAGCAGGACCAGGTCCGTACTGTCCGTGCCCTCGGTCTCCACAGGATCCGCGAGGTTCGCGAGATTGCTGACAACGAGTCCGTCCGCGGCATGATCTTCAAGGTCAAGCACCTTGTCGAGATTGTAGAGGAGTAGCAAATGCAGCTTCACGATCTTACTCCCGCGCCCGGTTCCACCAAGAACCGCAAGCGCGTCGGCCGTGGCAATTCTTCGGGTCACGGCACCACTTCTGGCCGCGGTCAGAAGGGCCAGGGTTCCCGCTCTGGCGGCACCAAGGGTGCCGGCTTCGAGGGTGGCCAGACTCCGCTGGCTATGCGCCTGCCCAAGCTTCCGGGCTTCCGCAACCCCCGTCGTATCGAGTACACCGCTGTTAACGTTGAGCGTCTCGAGCGTAAGTTCGAGGATGGCGCTGTGATCGACGGTGCCGCTCTTAAGGCCGCTCGCATCACCAAGAGCGAGTTCGAGCCCGTCAAGGTGCTCGGCAATGGTGAGCTCACCAAGAAGTTCACGGTCAAGGTCGACAAGGTCAGCGCTTCTGCGCAGGCCAAGATCGAGGCCGCCGGCGGAAAGGTCGAGCTGCCGTGCTAAATGGTCTTAAGAATGCTTTCCGCATCAAAGAATTGCGCGAAAAGATTCTTTTTACCATAGCTATGCTCGTCGTGTACCGCATTGGTGCGCACGTTCCTGTGCCCGGCATTCCCTTCCAGGGGATGCTGGGCCTTTTCTCGACCGATAACAATTCGGTCGCCGCAGGTGCTATGGCCCTCCTGAATCTTTTCTCTGGCGGCGCGTTGAGCTATGTTTCGGTGTTTTCGCTGGGCATCATGCCTTACATCACCAGCTCGATCATCCTCCAGATGCTCCAGGCCGTTGTGCCTTCCCTGCATGAGCTTGCCCGCGAGGGCGAGGTCGGTCAGACCAAGATTACGCAGTATTCGCGTTACCTCACCCTGGCTCTGGCAATCCTCAACTCCGTGGGTTACCTCTTCCTCTTTAAGAGCTTCGGCATCAGCTTTAACGGCGCCGGCGCTCCCGAGATCATCTTCGACCTCATGATCGTCGGCACGCTCACCGCGGGCGCCATGTTGATCATGTGGATTGGTGAGCTCATCACCCAGCGCGGTATCGGCAATGGCATGTCGCTGATCATCTTTGCGAACATCATGGCCGGTCTGCCGCAGGCGATCTTCTCCAGCACCGAGGGCAATGCCGGTGGCATCATCACCATGGTGATCATCTGCGCCATCATCCTGCTGGTTATCCCGCTGATTGTTTTCCTTGAGCGCGGCCAGCGCCGCATCCCGGTCTCTTACGCCAAACGCGTCGTGGGCCGTCGCATGATGGGTGGCCAGACCACCTACCTGCCCATCAAGGTCAACACCGCGGGTGTCGTGCCGATCATCTTCGCTTCGGCGTTGCTGTACTTCCCGGCTCAGATTGCCGTGTTCTTCCCCGGCATCGGCTGGATTCAGGCAGTTGCCTCCGCGCTTTCGACCGGTTGGCTCAACTGGGTGCTTAACGTTGTCCTCATCGTGTTCTTCGCATACTTCTACACCTCCATGGTGTTCAACCCCGATGACACGGCCGATAACCTTAAGAAGCAGGGCGGCTTTATTCCGGGCGTGCGTCCGGGTAGGGCTACCGCGACCTACATCAAGAACGCGCTCAACAAGATCACGCTTCCCAGCGCTGTCTTTTTGGCGCTCATCGCCATCGTGCCTTCGATCATCTTCTCCTTCACGGGTAACCATCTGATCCAGGCTTTTGGCGGAACGTCCATCCTCATCATGGTCGGCGTCGTGCTCGACACGGTCGATAAGCTCGAAGGCCAGATCAAGATGTATGATTACGATGGATTCTTTAAATAGGCTAGAGGAGGATTGCTCATGAACCTCGTATTGCTCGGAGCTCCGGGTGCCGGTAAGGGCACCGTCGCACAGGAGCTCGTCGCCGAGTTTGGCGTCGCTCACATTTCCACGGGCGACCTGCTGCGTGCTGCCGTCAAGGGTGGCACCGAGCTTGGTATTCAGGCTAAGAAGTACATGGACGCTGGCGAGCTCGTTCCCGACCAGCTCGTGATCGACCTTGTCAAGGAGCGCCTTGCCGCCGATGACGCCCAGCAGGGCTTCATCCTCGACGGCTTCCCGCGCAACACCGCCCAGGCCGTGACGCTCGATTCCGAGCTCTCCGCCATGGGTCGCGAGATCGATTGTGCCCTTCTGGTCGATGTGGCCCCCGAGGTCATTATCGATCGTCTGTCTTCGCGTCGCACCTGCCGCGCCTGCGGTTACACCGGCACCGCTGCCGATGCTACCTGCCCCAAGTGCGGTGGCGAGATGTATCAGCGCGACGACGACAAGCCCGAGACCATCAAGAACCGTCTCGACGTCTACGAGAAGTCCACGAGCCCGCTCGTCGACTACTATCGTGGCCAGGGTCTGCTCAAGTCGGTCAACGGTGACCAGGCTCGCGAGACCGTGTACGGGGATGTCAAAGAGGCTCTCGGTCTATGATCAAGATTAAGTCTGCAACGCAAATCGAGCAGATGAAGAAGGCAGGAGCGCTATCTAAGATGGCGCTCCGCCACGTTGGAGCCATGGTGCGCCCCGGCGTTTCGACTTTTGAGCTCGATCAGCTCGCGGAGCAGATTATCCGCATGCATGGCGGCACCCCGGCCTTTAAGGGTTACGGCGGGTTCCCGGGGACCATTTGCGCATCGATCAACGATGCCGTGGTCCACGGTATTCCCAACCCCGACATGATCCTGCGCGATGGCGATATCATCTCCATCGATACGGGAGCCGTTGTCGACGGTTGGGTCGGCGATAACGCTTGGACGTTTTTCGTCGGCACCCCCACGCCCGAAGCCAAGGCTTTGTGCGAGGTCACGCGCGATTGCCTTAAGGCTGCCATCGAGCAGGCTGTTCCCGGTAACCATATCGGGGACGTCGGTTATGCCGTTCAGTCCCTCGCCGAGTCTCACGGTTACGGCGTGCTTCGTGATTATGTGGGCCATGGCATTGGCCGCGTGATGCACGAGGACCCCAACGTTCCTAACTATGGAAAGAAGGGGAGGGGCGTTCGCCTCCAAGCTGGCATGGTCATTGCCATCGAGCCGATGGTTACGATGGGTTCCAACCATGTGAGCACGGGCTCCGACGGTTGGATTGTTACGACCAACGACCACCTGCCCGCCGCGCACTACGAGAACACCGTCGCCATTACCAATGACGGTCCGGTGATTCTCACCACCGACGCGCAAGGTGCTTGGTGTTCCTTGCAGGGCGGTGAAATGTAGGACTTGCGTCAAATGCACGCCTTAACATTTCAAATGTAACAAGTTCCACTTAGTTGTGGAGCCATTACGAAGTTATTACGATGCGTGCATACGTGTTGTAAAATACTCAATCGCTGTCGTTTTCTAGAGAAAGATGATTGCTTGTGAAGAAGGAAGACGCAATTGAGCTCGAGGGTACGGTAAAGGAACCGTTGCCCAATGCCATGTTTAAGGTCGAGCTCGAGAACGGTCATTCGGTTCTGTGCAACATTTCTGGCAAGATCCGAATGAATTACATCCGTATTCTCCCCGGTGACAGGGTTGTCGTGGAGCTTTCCCCGTACGACCTGACCCGCGGCCGCATCACCTATCGCTACAAATAGCGGCACGCATACACGCACTCCATTTCCGACTGCAGGCTTAGCTCAACCTACGGTCGGATTGTGTGTGAAGACCAGCCATAGTTTTAAACGCCTGCGGCTGGGCGAGTAGATAGTAGGGAAGTAGTTTGAGCGCTACCGAAAGGAAGAACGATGAAGGTACGTCCTTCGGTCAAGAAGATGTGCGATAAGTGCAAAATCATTAGGCGCCATGGCAAGGTCCTCGTCATTTGCGAGAACCCCCGTCATAAGCAGCGTCAGGGTTAAGAGAGGAGACTACGTTGGCCCGTATTAATGGTGTCGACCTCCCGCGTGAGAAGCGCGTTGAGATCGGTCTGACCTACATTTACGGCATCGGCCGCACCACTGCGACGAAGATTTGCGTCGAGTGCAACGTTAACGTGGATACGCGCGTTAAGGACCTCACCGAGGATGAGGTTAACGCCATCCGCGATTATATCGACAAGAACCAGATCATGGTTGAGGGCGACCTCCGCCGTGAGCGCAACCAGAACGTCAAGCGCCTTATGGACATCGGCTGCAACCGCGGCCTTCGTCACCGCAAGGGCCTCCCGGTCCGCGGCCAGCGCACCCACACTAACGCTCGTACCCGCAAGGGCCCGAAGCGTCAGATCGGTGCTAAGAAGAAGAAATAAGGAGCGCTAGATAGATGGCTACTGCTAAGAAGAACGTTCGCGCTGCCCGTCTGAAGCGCGCGGACCGTAAGAACATTTCCGTGGGCCAGGCTCACATTCGTTCTACGTTCAACAACACGATCGTTTCGATCACCGATCCCCAGGGCAACGTCATTTCCTGGAAGTCGGCTGGCCAGGTGGGCTTCAAGGGCTCCCGTAAGTCCACGCCGTTCGCTGCCCAGATGGCTGCCGAGGCTGCTGCCAAGCAGGCCATGGAGCACGGTATGAAGAAGGTTTCCGTCTTCGTCAAGGGTCCCGGCTCCGGTCGTGAGACCGCCATCCGCTCCCTCCAGGCTGCTGGCCTCGAGGTCTCGAGCATCCAGGACAAGACCCCCATTCCGCACAACGGCTGCCGCCCCAAGAAGCGTCGCCGCGTGTAACTGAAAGGATCGTATCAATATGGCAATCGACAGGACTCCTGTTCTTAAGCGCTGCCGTCAGCTCGGGATCGATCCCGCTGAGCTCGGTTACAGCAGCAAGAAGGAATCTATCCGTCAGCCCAAGCGCCGTCGCAAGGAATCTGAGTACGGCATGCAGCTGCGCGAGAAGCAGAAGGTCAAGTTCATCTATGGCGTTCTGGAGAAGCAGTTCCACGGCTACTTCAACAAGGCCCGTAAGATGAACGGCGTCACCGGTGAGAACCTCATGATTATCCTTGAGTCTCGCCTCGACAATGTCGTCTTCCGTCTTGGCTTCGCCCGCACCCGCAAAGAGGCTCGTCAGTCCGTCCGTCACGGTCACTTCACCGTGAACGGCAAGCGCGTGGACATCCCGTCCTACCGCGTCAAGGCCGGCGACGTCGTCGCTGTCGGCGAGAAGTTCCGTGACCTCCTCCCCATCAAGGAGGCCCTGATTTCCTCCGAGCGCTTTGAGGTCCCTGGCTGGCTCGAGGTCGATATCGAGAAGCTGTCTGGTAACGTGCTCGCTCTGCCGACGCGTGAGCAGATCAGCGGTGATATCAACGAGCAGCTCATCGTCGAGCTCTACTCTAAGTAGTCCATCCGGGCTGCTGAGGCTGGAGGTAATACATGTCAGAATTCATTAGGCCTCAGGTTCAGGTCGAAGAGATCAACGAGACGTCTGCTCGTGTCTCCGTCGAGCCGCTCGAGCGTGGCTACGGCGATACGCTGGGTAACTCCCTTCGTCGCGTTCTTCTGTCCTCGCTCGAGGGTGCCGCCGTCGAGGCTATTCAGATCGATGGTGCGCAGCACGAGTTCATGACCATCCCTAACATGGTCGAGGATGTCACCGACATCGTCCTGAATGTCAAGGGTCTTGTCTTCAGGGCTCTCGGCACGACCGACGAGGCGACCGCCACCATCTCGGTTGACGGCCCCTGCGAGGTCACCGGTGCGGACTTCTTTATTCCGTCCGAGTTTGAGCTGGTCAACCCCGAGCAGCACATTGCTACGCTCACCGAGGGTGGCCATCTCACCATGAGCATGCGCATCGGCTATGGCCGCGGCTATGTCTCTGGCGAGGCTAACCAGCGCGACAACGATCCCATCGGTGTGATCCACGTCGACTCGCTGTACTCGCCGGTTTCCCGTTGCGCCAAGCTCGTTGAGGCTTGCCGTGTCGGTCAGCACACCGACTACGACCGCCTTGTCCTCGAGATCGAGACCAACGGTTCCATCGCCCCGCGCGACGCCGTGGTCCAGGCTGCCAATATCATCAACCAGCATATGGCCGCCTTTATGAACCTTGCCGAGACCCCCGAGGTCGAGGAGGAGGCTTCGATCTTCGCTCCCGAGGTCACCAACGACAACGCCGAGCTGGACAAGCAGATCGAGGATCTGGACCTTTCCGTCCGTTCCTACAACTGCCTTAAGCGCGCCAGCATTCACTCGGTCCGTCAGCTCGTTGAGTTCTCGGAGAACGATCTGCTCAACATCCGTAACTTCGGTGTTAAGTCGATCGAGGAAGTGAAGGACAAGCTTGAGTCCATGGGCCTGAGCCTGAAGGCTTAATGCTTCGCATATTTGAGGAGAAACTAGACCATGCGTCACAACGTTAAGAAGGGCCTGAAGCTCGGCACCGATGCGAGCCACACCAAGGCCATGAA